>NZ_WEKR01000004.1:0-109175 GCF_024105395.1 Paracoccus sp. 08
GCTTTGAAGCTCGTCTCGATCGCCATGACGAGCCTGGCATCATGGATCTCGCGGGTGCTGGTCGGGTGGTTGATCCAAGCGTGGAAGCCGGAGCGCGAAACCTCCAGCGCCTCGCAGAGCCAACTGACCGGCCAAATGTGCCGGTGCTTGGCAATGAAGGCGAACCTCATGTCGCCTCGCGCGCGAAAAAAGCTGTCGCCTTCTTGAGGATGTCACGCTCCGCCCGGAGCCGGACGACCTCTTTCTTCAGGGCGGCGATCTCGGCCAGATCGGCACGCATCTGCCCATTCCCGGGAAATGCAGCAGCCGGGGCTGCGCTCAATTCCCTCATCCAGCGGCGCAGCACACTCTCGGACAGGTCGAGGTCGCGTGCGGCCTGTGACACCGCTACGCCCCGATCGGTTACCAGCCTCACGGCCTCTGTCTTGAACTCACGGCTGAACTTTCGTCTCGTCATATCCACTCTCCAGTTCCTTGGTCGCGATCTTATCTTCGTGTCCACGAAACCGGCAGCAGCTCAATGTGTGGTGAAAGATGCAGGGTGAGCCTGCACTTCCAGCCCGGCCGCGGCAAACCCGTCTGTGAATCAACACCACTGTGAACACCAAGCAAGATTGCCGTTTGCGTCACGGCTTTGCCTTTTAGGTGGTCTAACATCTCCGCCCGCTCTTTCCTGTTCCGCCAGTGGCGAAGCCATCCGTGCTTTTCACTTTGGATGACCTTATGTCATCCGAAGGGCAAAGCAGGGTGGGCGCAGCCCGACCTGCGGCCGGACGGTGATCTGACACACGGGGCCGGAGCGGTGAAATTGGGAGGGGCCCGCGCCTTGGCGTGGGAGGAACCGGATTTCTCCGTGGAGGCTGACGCGCAGCGGCACCAGAGCCCGTGTTCGGATCGCCGGCCGGATGGCAGGCGGAAAAACAAATGAAAGATCGTCAGCGGTGCCAGAGCGAAGCGGAGGCGCGGCTGTCCTCTAGATCAGCGATCGCGGTGCCCGCGATCACCATATTTTTGAAAAGCAGCATCTCGACTGCCAGGCAGCATCGACGCGAAGAGCCCAAACCGGACTTTCGATCTGGGCAGCTGGAGTGGGCCAAGGAACCACGGTTTGCAGTTCACCGTTTAGCCCGAAGCCACGTTTGCGCAGCCGAGGGACGTCATGAAGCCACCGATCCATTACTCTCCCGATCTTGAGACAATCCCCGATGACGAAGCCGAAACGATCGAAGGCTTGAAGGCCACTCTCCTGGACATAATGGAGACCACCTCTGAGCATTATGGACACGCGGTGCGCTCGGTTCACGCCAAAAGCCACGGGATCCTCAAGGCGGAACTGACGGTCCTGCCTGATCTCCCGCCGGAATTTGCGCAGGGGATGTTCGCGGTGCCGGGGGTCTATCAGGCAGTGCTGCGTATCTCGACCAATCCGGGAGATATCTTGTCGGACAGCATCTCCGTTCCACGGGGGCTTGCACTGAAGGTGATGGGAGTTGAAGGGGCGAGGCTAAGTGGCGCTGAAGGGAACTCACAGGACTTCGTGATGGTGAATGGTCCCGTCTTCACCGCGCCGAATGCGAAAGCCTTTCTGAAAAGTCTGAAGCTTTTGGCCAAGACGACCGATCGCGCGGAATGGGCAAAAAAGGCGCTGTCTGCGGTGCTGCGCGGCGCTGAGAGGGTGCTAGAGGCCGTTGGGGGAGGGAGTGCCACTCTCCAGACCATGGGGGGAGCACCGAATGTCCATCCGTTGGGTGAGACCTACTACTCTCAGACAGCGTTCCGCCATGGCCATCATGTCGCAAAATTTTCTCTGGTTCCGGTATCCGAAACGCTGACCTGTCACACCGAGGAAATCATCGACACGAAGGGCCGCCCTGATGCACTGCGAGAGGCTGTCGCGGTCGCGGCGGAGGCCGGCGCCTGTGAATGGGAGTTGCGCGTGCAGCTATGTCGCGACGCTGAGGCAATGCCAGTTGAGAACCCCTCGGTCCTGTGGGACGAGGAGGACAGCCCCTTCGTCACCGTGGCGCGTCTGCGCGCCAATCCGCAGCCAGGGTGGAGCGAGGCCCGCGCTCAGATCGTGGACGAAAAGCTGCGCTTTTCCGTGTGGACTGGTCTGGAGGCGCACCGTCCCTTGGGGTCAGTCAATCGGGTTCGCCGCGAGACTTACAAAATGTCGAGCGATTTCCGCGGTGAGTTCAATCGCTGCCCAATCCACGAACCTCAGACATTGGATCTGCCGGGCTGACATAATGTGTCTGTTGCAGTGGCACCAACGCAGCCCCCGAGTAGTCATTTCAAACTGCGGGTTTGGATATCTTGCTGCCACGTAGCAAATGGCAGATTCGTCCCGCACAGCAGACGCACGACGGCGACGGGCTAGCGTCTGCTATGCGGGACAAAGTCGCCCCTGCGTAAACTCCTGAAGTTTAGCTTTGTCTGTCAACCGCAAGGCCGAGGGACGTGCCTGCAACGATCAGCCCCGCGCCGATCAACGCCGCCGGAGTGGCGGGCTCGGACAGGATCGCCCAAGCTAATGCAAAGCCGAACAACGGTTCGGTTCCCATAAGGAAGCCGACGCGCGTGGGGCTGGTGCGCCGGACCGCCGCGTTTTGCACATAGAATGCCCCGACAGTGCAGAAAAGCGACAGAAAGGCCACCGAAGCCCAGCCACCGATATCCGCACTGACCAGAAGGCCTGCGGGCCCGGACTGAACCAGAAGCAGCGCCATGGTCAGCCCTGCGACGGTGGCAGCTTGCACCGCCGTCAAAGCGGCAGAGGAAAGGCGGCTGCCCTCCATAAGACGCTTGGTCGATACCACCATCACCGCCCGCAGGCCTGCGGCGCCTAGGATCAGCAGGTCCCCGGCCCCAAGCGCGCCCATGCCGCCCGACAGCACCATGACCCCGCTCACCGCCACGGTGGCGCCGGCCATCACCCCGGCAGGGGGCAGCCTGCGCCGCAACCCGAACTCAAGGAAGGGCGTGAAGATCGTGCAGAGCGAGATGATGAGGGCGGCATTCGTCGCGGTCGTCATCGAAATCCCCCACGTCTCAGCAAGGAAGATTGCGCAGAGAATGCCTCCGAGCAGAACGCCTGCCAAAAGGTCCGCCCGGCCGGCTGCTCGCAGGTCGCGGAAGGCGACCGTCGTCATCACAAGTGCTGCCAATGCAAATCGCCAGAAGATCAGCAGGAGCACCGGCATATGCGTCAGCGCGCCCTTGGCAACAGGGTAGCTTGCTCCCCAGATCAGCGCAACGCCCAGTACGGCCACCTCTGCCCAGAGCGTCGTCCGTCGTGCCATGATATGAGTCGATACCAACATTCTGGTCCCCGCATGTCGTGTCAAGTCACGATAGGTACGCCCTTCAGTACCTTGCGAGATAGAACGAAAACGCGGTGTCAGCCTCTGACATAAGCGGCAGGGGTGATGCCGACAATCGCCCGGAAATGGCGCCCCATGTGGCTCTGATCCGCAAAGCCAGCCTGGGCTGCTGCCGTTGCCGGGGACAAGCCCTCACGAAGGAGATGCTTTACAAGATGGACCTTTCTTTGCAGGTGCCATGCATGCGGTGGTAAGCCAGTGGCCCGCCGAAAGGCTTCAATCGTCTGCCTGCGCCGCAGCCCGGTGATCTGGCACAGGTCCTCCAGCGAGACATCCTCCTCGGCGTGGCTGTCGAGGTAGTCGATCGCATCGGCAATCCGCCCCTGCCCCTGCTGCCGCGGAACGGACTGTTGCGGGGCTAGTTCCCGCAGCAGCGTGCCCAGCAGCGTATCAAGCGCCACGTCCACTGACAGTTGCGCACTCGATGCGTGGAGGACAGCGTGAAGGTCGGCAAACCTCCGTGCCAGATCTGGGCGAGCATGGAAGGCCGTACCAAAATCGAGGGTTCCGGTCGGCACGCGACCCGTGACGTCCTCCAGAAGCGCACGCATCCCAGCCTCAGGAAGGTAGAGCATCCGCTGACGCCAGCCGTCCTCACGTCCTGCGCCGCCGTAGTGGATGTCACCAGGTCGCATCGTGACTACCGAGCCGCACGATACCTGGTTCATCTCGCCTCGGCACCAGACGGAATGGACACCACCATCAATCACGCCGAAGATGTATTCATCATGGGCGTGGGGCTTGAAGGTTTGTGTCAGATAGCGCGCCGAAAGGGTTTCTATCCCATAAAGGCTAGGTCGGTACCGCAGGGAAACCTCTTCCTTGAACTCTTGTAGCTGAACTTGTTCCAAGACCGGACGCCTCTAGCCGTTGGCCGCCCGATGCTTAGCGCCGGGGTGCTGCCGGGTCAAACTGGCAACGGTTGAGATGGGCTCTTCGCGTCGATGCTGCCCGCCAATCGAGAGGCTGCTTTTCAGAGATAGCCTCACTGTTTTCACGCAGTTTCTTCACCCGCTGAAGGCAGAACTATCTGGTGCCTGCCACCCGATGTTCTGTCGCGCATAGTTCTGCCTTTTCTGTTAGGCAGTGTGCCTTTTGGGCTTGGTAGCTTGTCGAAAACGGACAGTCAGTGATCGGAGCAGCATCGACGCGAAGAGGCCAAAGTTGCCTCCCCGCAGCCTTGGGCATGAAGTGTCAGCTCAGCTGCTGCTGCATGATTGAGGACGCATTATAGCAGTGGAAAGCCGCTACCTTCCCGTCCTTCATCCTGAAGACATCGCAGCAGGGGACGTCGATAACCTTTCCGGTTGCGGCAAGCGGGCCCGACTGTGTCATAAGCGTGCCGCGATGCGTGCCCCGGATGGCCAGTTCGACGACAACTGTATCACCCGATACATCGATGCTGAAAAGCTCCCGGTGAATGTCGGGGAAGGCTTCGGCCATCCCGCTTGCGACGAGCGCGATATCGGAGCCGCGGAAATCCATCTGAGTGGGAATGTCGCGGGCGTAACCGTCTTGCCAGAAACAGGAAAGAAATGCCTCGATGTCGAGCGAGATCGCCTCGGCCGACGCGTAAAGCTTCTGGATGGTGTGCTGATTATCCGTCATCTTGAGTGCCTTTCCCGGACAGTGCATGGAGTTTCGCGATTGGCCGCGGCCATGGCATCCAAGTAGACGCCTGATTACCTAAATGGTAGAACCTACCAAAAGGTAAGGGCAAAATTGGCATGGACCGAACGAACACGCCCTGCGGTCTGGATGTGGCGCTGGCAGTTATCGGGGGCAAATGGAAGCCGCTGATCCTCTTTCACGTCCAGAGCGGGCCAACGCGCTTCTCCGAAATCCGACGACGCGTTGGCGGTATCAGTGAAAAGGTGCTGATCCAGCAACTCCGCGATCTGGTGGAGATGAATATCCTGTTTCGGCGCGATCATCATTGCGTCCCGCCCGTGGTCGACTATGCGTTGACGCCATTCGGCGAGACACTTGTCGACGCTCTGGCTCCCCTGTGCGAATGGGGCACGGCGAACCGGGAACTGGTCAGCGCGATGAGGGAGCCATCGGCCATGGAGCGGAGTGCTTAGGTCGGGCGAAGGGCAAAAAAGTCTCTCATAGCTGCCGCTCGCCCGTCGCCGTCGTGCGTCTGCTATGCGGGACAGAACGGACCTTAAGCTGACAGGAGAGCAGTGATGAACTCTGTTTTTCCCGGCGCGTAGTCCTGCCTTGCCCCACCCAGCAAGCTTGTCTTGATACTCATGTATTCATCGCGGGCTTGCGGGTTTCGGCGCAGAGCGTCCCGAAAGGCGATCTGCTTTATCATCCTATCGTCGTTCGGTGCGTAGAGATGCAGGTTATGGCGTCTTACGCCCATGCCTTCCTCACGGATGAAATGACGACCGCTCCTTTCCCCCCTATCGGCATAGCCGAGAGCTTCAAGAACATCCGCAACTCGCGGTTCGTCCTCTTTCTTAGCAACCAGCGCAATATCCAGGATCGGTTTTGCCGCAAGCCCCTCGACGGAGGTACTGCCGATGTGATGGATCTTTATGTCGAGATCGGATGGCACAGACCGCTCGATACGCGCAGCCTCCTGATGATAGAGTTCCGGCCACTCGGGCCGGTAAGGCATCAGCCTCAATGTTCCGTCGCGCAGGCCAAGCGATTTCTCGTGGGCGTCATCATTCATGGGAATACCTCATGAGCACAAACGGTCAGAGAGGTACCACAGATGGAGCTTTTAGGATCAGTTTTATTTGCGCTGTTCACTTTGATGCTGCGACGCAGACCTGGGATCGCTCTGCGGGACTTTTCAGACATTGACCAATAGCAGGCGCACTATGAGTGTCCTGCTATCAGCGCCCGTCACCATAGGCTCGCCATGCCCCAGATCGTCCGCTATTTGACACATCCACAGGTTCTTATGGAGCCTCTTAAAGACGTTCGGGCGTGGTCGCTGAATGAAGTTGGCAGCACTCGGGTCGCTACATTGGCTGCCCAGCTCGGGTCTCTCTCGGGAACTCGCAGGGTGATCAGCAGCGATGAAACCAAGGCTCTTGAAACTGCTACGCCTCTCTCGTTGGCATTGCGCGTACCTCTAGAGGTCCGACCGCGAATGCACGAAAATGACCGCAGCTCGACCGGTTTCCTCCCGCCACAGGAATTTGAGGCCGTTGCGGATCAGTTCTTTGCCGAGCCTGCCGTGAGCGTGCGCGGTTGGGAGACGGCAAACAGCGCGCAGCGCCGCATTGTGGACGAGTTTGAAGCCTGCCTGGCAGGCCCGCATGAAGGGGATATTCTGTTCGTGGGGCATGGAGGGGTCGGTACTCTACTGTTCTGCGCATTGTCGGGCATCGGTATCGACCGCCGCTTTGATCAGGACCCAGGAGGTGGTGGTTGCTGGTTCGCCTTGGACTCCCAGCTTCGGAGGCCACAAAATGAATGGAAGCCGATGGAAGCCCTCATGACCGGTAGTTAAGGGCTCTTCGCGTCGATGCAGCGCCAACCGCTGACCGTTCGCTTTCGTCAAGCTGGCAAGCCTGAGAGGCAGACTGCCTGACAGAAAAGGCAGAACTATGTGCCATAGAACATCGGGGAAATGGTCGGAGCGAGAGGATTCGAACCTCCGACCCCCTGCTCCCGAAGCAGGTGCGCTACCAGGCTGCGCTACGCTCCGACCGTAGGACGGGCAGGTAGCGCGACGATCCGGAGAATGCAAGCCCCCATCAGCGACGGGGCGCCCACAATCTTTGCAGGATCGTCGATTTCGGCGCCGTCACCGTCTCGGCGCGCAGGCGGGCGCTGGTCGCGGGGCGATTGGCGCTGACGCCGCGGCCTTCGCGCCAGACGATGTAGATGCCCGAGGCGATGATCACCCCCGCGCCCAGCAGGGTGGCAGGGTCGACGCCCTCTCCGAACAGGAACCAGCCATAGCCGGTCGCCCACAGGATCTGCGAATACTGCATGGGCGCCACGATCGCGGCCTCTCCGGTGCGATAGGCCATGATGACCAGGAACCCGCCCATGAGGCCAAGCCCCGCGATGATGCCGGTCATCGCCAGATGCACCAGCTCCATCGGCTGATAGCTGACCGACAGCGCCGCGCCGGTCGCGAAGAAGTTGCCCAGCATCGGCCACATCATCAGCACCATCGGGCGTTCGGCCCGGCCAAGGCGGCGGATGATCACCGCGGCCAACGCGCTGGCCGTGGCGCCGGCCATCGCGGCGATGTGGCCCAGCTGGATCTCCTGCCCGCCCGGGCGCAGCACGATCAGCACGCCGGTCAGGCCGACGATGACAGCGGCCCAGCGGTGCCAGCCGACCCTCTCGCCCAGAAGCGGGATCGACAGGATGGTGATCAGCAGGGGCGCCGTAAACAGGATCGCATAGACCTGCGTCAGCGGCAGGGTCGAGAAGGCGAAGAACCCCGCCATCCCCGCCACCACGGCGCACAACGTGCGCAGGATCACCCAGCCCGGATTGGCCGGGCGCAGCGTGCCGGGCTGGGGGTCGCGCATCAGCACGATGCTGACCAGCGGGAACGACAGCAGCGATGCGAAGAACAGGATCTGCATCGCCGGATAGATGGCACCCAGCGACTTGATCACCACGTCATGCGTGGCATAGAGGCCCATCGCCGCAAGCTGCAGCAATGCGCCTCTGACATTGGCGGTCAGGGCCAATCAGGCCTCCAGCGCGGCGACGATGGCATCGCCCATCTGCGCCGTGCTGATCGGGGTGCCGCCTTCGGGCCCCATCAGGTCGGCGGTGCGCAGGCCGTCGGCCAGCACACGCTCGACCGCGGCCTCCAGCGCGTCGGCCGCGGCACCCTCGCCGAAGGAATAGCGCAGGGCCATGGCGAAGGAGAGGATGCAGGCGATCGGGTTGGCCTTGCCCTGCCCCGCGATGTCGGGTGCCGATCCGTGGACCGGTTCGTACAGCGCCTTGGGCCGGCCGTTCGCCATCACCGCGCCCAGCGACGCGGACGGCAGCATGCCCAGCGAGCCGGTCAGCATCGCCGCCGCGTCCGACAGCAGGTCGCCGAACAGGTTGTCGGTCACGATCACGTCGAACTGGCGCGGCGCGCGCACCAGCTGCATCGCGCCGTTGTCGGCATACATGTGCGACAGGGCCACGTCGGGGTATTCGTTGTCATGCACCCACTGGACCTCCTCGCGCCAAAGGATGCCCGATTCCATCACGTTGGCCTTTTCCATCGAACAGACCTTGTTGCCGCGGGCGCGGGCCAGCTCGAAGGCGGACCGGGCGACGCGGCGGATCTCTCCGCTGGTGTAACGCTGGGTGTTGATGCCGACGCGGCCACCCTCGTTGTCGGGATTGTTGTCGTCGGAATGGATGCCGCGCGGTTCGCCGAAATAGACGCCTGAGGTCAGCTCGCGCACGATCAGGATGTCCAGGCCGGCCACGACCTCGCGCTTCAGGCTGCTGAAGTCGGCCAGCGCGTCAAAGCACTGCGCCGGACGCAGGTTGGCGAACAGGTCCATCTCCTTGCGCAGGCGCAAAAGGCCGCGTTCGGGTTTCACGCTGAAATCCAGGACGTCGTATTTCGGGCCACCGACCGCACCCAGCAGGACCGCATCCACCGCCTGGGCCTTGGCCATCGTCGCATCCGCCAGGGGCACGCCATGCACGTCATAGGCCGCGCCGCCCACTAGGTCGTGGGTCACGTCGAACGCCATGCCGCGGTTCGCCTGGAACCAGTCGATGACCTTGACCACCTCGGCCATGACTTCGGGGCCGATCCCGTCGCCGGGCAGGATGAGAAGCGAATAGCGGTCGGACATGATCCCTCCTTCAGGTGCCAGCCGCGACAGCGCAGGCTGCGGCTTCGGGTTAGACGCCGCCCGCCCTAGGGTCAAGCGCGGCGGGGAACGGGCGCTCACGACAGTTTGCCTTGCGCCCGGGGGGCTGCTGGTCGACCCTGTCGCCCGACCAGCCCTGTGAATGAGGAATGCGATGACCCGCTGGACTGTCCTGATGATCGCCGCCGCGGCGGCGCTGACGCAACCCGCCCTGGCGCAGACCTCGGACGGGGTGCCGGGCGACCGGGTCGTGGTACCGCTGCCGGACGTGTCGGGGCTGTCCGACGACGAGGCGCAGGCGCTGGCGCGCGACGTCGCGCAGATGACCGTGATCACGGCGGAATGCCCCGAACACGATGTCAGCGGTCCGGAATTTCAGCTGATGGCCGGCACCACGGATGCGCTGACCGAACGGCTGGGGCTGGACCCGGTCAGCTATGACCGCGACTATGTCCGCCCGGCCTTTGCCGTGGTCGAGGAGGCGGATGCCTGCGACCGGCTTGGCCCGCGGGTTCCCGAACTGATCGCCCGGCTGGAGGGGATGGGCGGCAGCACCCAGCCCGTGACGCCGGGCCTGGCCGAGGCCGCCGCCGCCAAGGCCGCCGCCGCGGGCACCAGCGACACGGCCCCCGACCCGGAAGCCGCCCCCGCCGAATAACGCCCCGCCGCCCCCGGCGTGATTTGCACGTCTTGCAGCTTCCGCGTCCTTGGCCCAGCGTGGCGCCGGGGAACGGAGGAACGAATTCATGCTCAAGGCCGGATTGGTCAGCCTGGTGCTGGCCTATATGCTGTCGCAATTCTATCGGGCCTTTCTGGCCGTGCTGGCCCCGGTGCTGCAGGATCAGGTCGGCGCCGGCCCCGGCGATCTGGCCCTGTCATCGGGGCTGTGGTTCATCGCCTTCGCGCTGATGCAGCTGCCGGTGGGGGCGGCGCTGGACCGGTTCGGACCGCGCCGCACGGTGGCGTGGCTGATGGCGGTGGGCGGGGCCGGAGGCGCGGTGATCTTTGCGATGGCAGACGCGCCGTGGCACCTGCATCTGGCGATGACCGCATTGGGCATCGGTTGCTCTCCGGCGCTGATGGGGCCGTATTTCATCTTCGCGCGCGAATACCCGCCCGCGTCCTTCGGGATGCTGGCCGGGGTGCTGGTGGGGTTCGGATCGCTGGGCAACATCCTGGGTGCCTCGCCCCTGGTCTGGGTGATCGAGGCTGCGGGGTGGCGCCAGACCCTGTGGGGGCTTGCGGCCGTGACACTGATGGTGGCCGCGCTGGTTCTGGCGGCGGTGCGCGACCCGGCGCGGCTGGGCGCGGGGCATCCGCAGGGCTCGATCGGTCAGATCCTGCGCCTGCGCGCGCTGTGGTTCATCGTGCCGCTGTTCGGCGTGAACTATGCGGTGACGGCGGCGATCCGCGGATTGTGGGCCGCCCCCTGGCTGGAGCAGGTGCATGGCGCCGACGCGACCCAGATCGGCCGGGTCACGCTGGCGATGGGCCTGGCCATGGTCGCGGGCAGCTTTGCCGTCGGACCCGCCGCGCGCCTGGCGGGCAGCGCACGCCGTGCGACGATGCTGTTTTCCGCGGTGATGATCGTCACGCTGGCGGTGATGTGGCAGGCCCCCGCCCTGCCCCTGCCCGCGGTGACCGCGTTGCTGGTGGTGCTGGGGTTCTTCGGGTCGGCCTATCCGCTGCTCATGGCGCATGGACGATCGTTTCTGCCACCACATCTGGTGGGTCGCGGGATGACCTTCCTCAACATGATCTCCATCGGTGGGGTCGGGGTGATGCAGTTCGCGTCGCGCCCGGTCTATGCCGCGGCACAGGGTGCCTATGCGCCCGCGCAGGCCTTCGCTATGCTGTGGCTGTTCTTCCTGATCCCGCTGGCGATCGGGTTCCTGCTGTATTTCCTGACGCCCGAGGCCGCCGCCCATGACTGACCCGCTGATCGTCGCACCGAACCTGAAACGTCGCCTGTCCGGGGTGACGGCGACGGTTGTGCGGCTGATCCCGGTCCAGGCGCGGATGATCGACATCCGCGCGACCGGCCCCGGCCTGCCTGCGGATGTCCCGCACATTCCCCTGATGCGCGCGGCCACCCTGCCCCGCGACCGATGGCGGGTCTGGCACGCGCGCCGCAACACCGAGATGGCGCTGGGCCTGATCCTGCGTCGCCTGCTGCGGCGCCGGTACCGCCTGCTGTTCACGTCCGCCGCCCAGCGCAGGCACACCGGCTTCACCCGCTGGCTGATCCGGCAACAGGACGCACTGATCGCGACCTCGCCCCAGGCGGCCAGCTATCTGGAACGTCCCGCGACCGTGATCCTGCACGGGGTCGACACGGACGTGTTCCACCCCGCCCCGGACCGTGCGGCTTTGCGCGCGCGGCTGGGCATGGACCCGGACGCGGTGCTGATCGGCTGCTTCGGCCGCATCCGCGCGCAGAAGGGCGTCGATCTGCTGGTGCAGGCGGGGCTGGAACTGCTGCCCTCGCGCCCGCGAATGCAGATCATCTTCACCGGCCGCATCACCCCTGACAACCGCGCTTTTGCCGATGACCTGCAGGCGCGCATCAAGGCAGCCGAGCTAGACGGTCGCATCCGCTTCCTGGGGGAACTGCCGTGGGACCAGGTGATCGCGCATTACCAAGCACTGGACCTCTTTGCCGCCCCTGCCCGCTGGGAGGGCTTCGGCCTGACGCCGCTGGAGGCCGCCGCCTGCGCCGTCCCCACCGTCGCCGCCCGCGTCGGCGCCTACGAGGCGCTGATCCGCGACGGCCAGACCGGCAGCCTGGTCCCGAAAGACGACGCCCCCGCCCTGACCGCCGCGCTGGCCCGCTGGCTGGACGACGACGCCAGCCGCGCCGCGGCGGGTCAGGCCGCCCGCGCCCATGTCACCGCGAACCACGCCATCGAGGGCGAGGCGCGGGCCATCGTCGACGTCTATCGGTCGCTGCTGTGAACCGGCTGGCCTTTGCCACGGCGCGCCTGATGCGCCGCGACGCGCCCCTGGCCGCGCTGTCGGTCCCGCAATCCGCGTTGCTGGCCGACCTGTCGGGCCGCCATGTCGCGCTGATCGGCAATGCCCGCGCGCTGGCCGATCAGGCCCACGGGGCACGGATCGATGCCGCCGACAGGGTCGTCCGCATCAACCGCGCGCCGATGCCCAGCCCTGCCAGCCACGGCACGCGCACCGACTGGCTGGGGCTGGCCACGCGCCTGCCGGACGCGGACCGTGCGCGCCTGGACCCCGGCCGCATCCTGTGGATGTCGCCCAAACGCAAACGGTTGGACTGGGACAGCGCGTCCAGCCCCGGCTTCTACCTGCACCCCCTGGCGGATATCGACATGCTGGCCGGGCGGCTGGGCGCGCCGCCCACGACGGGCGCGATGCTGATCGACCTGTGCCTGCGCAGTGATCTGGCATCGCTGACGCTCTATGGTTTCGACTTCTTCGCCAGCCTGTCGCTGTCGGGACGGCGCAATGCCGCGCAGGTGCCGCATGATTTCGCGGCCGAGGGCGCCTGGGTCGCCGACCTGTTGCGCCAGGACCACCGTCTGACGCTGATCCGCTGAGGCGGCCTTGCACGTGCTGCGCGCTGTGCAATCCTGTGCGCTTCCCCCGCGCGGGGGACACCAAAAAGCAGGCAGGGAAACCCCATGAGAACCATCAAGGCCGCCTTGGCCTCCACTGCGCTGATCTGCGCCACCCCGGCATTGGCGCAGGATTTCGGCGCCTATGGCTATGATACGATGCGCGACTTGGCGCTGAATTATCCGGGCCGCTTCACGGGCGCGCCGGACAGCGGTACGACCTTCTTCAACGCGGCCCAATACATGCGCGACCGCCTGTCCTTCGGCGGCAATGCGGTCGTGCGTCAGGACTTCACCGCCACCAGCCGGTCTGGCGCCACGCTGGGCCCGTCGCAAAACCTGGTCGTGTCGATGCCCGGCGCCAGCGACCGCTTCATCGTGGTGGGGGCGCATTTCGACAGCGCCGGAACATCGCCCGACCTGCAGGGGGTCGACGACAATGCCTCGGGCGCGGGGGTTCTGACCGAACTGGCGGCGCACATGACCGGGCTGTCCACCGATGTCGGCCTGGAGTTCGTGGCCTTCGGCGCCGAGGAGGTCGGCCTGCAGGGGGCGGCCCATTACGTCGACACCCTGGGCGGCCGCCGCGACGACATGGCCGGGATGATCAACATCGACAGTCTGATCACCGGCGATTTCATGTATGCCCATGCCGGGACCGAATACCTGGAGAACCCGGCGCTGCTGTCGCTGTGGACCCGCGCGCACGCCATCGCGGACGAGCTTGGCATCGATCTGCGCAGCAACCCCGGACGGAACCCGGACTATCCGATCAACACCGGCTGCTGTTCCGACGCCGCCGTGTTTGAAGGCTACGGCATCCCGATCCTGTGGCTGGAGGCGACGAACTGGGACCTGGGCGATCTGGACGGCTATACCCAGACCGACAATCCGCTGATCCCCGGCGGCTCGACCTGGCATGACCCGACCGAGGACAACTGGGACTTCCTGCTGGCGGCCTTGGGCCCTGAGCGGTTCGAGCAGCGCATGCGCGACTATGCCCGCATCCTGACCCGCCTGCTGGTCGAGGAGACGGGCGCCGACCTGGTGGCGTCGTCCCAGGACGCGGCCCTGTCGGCGGCCCAGATCGCCGATCTGGCCACCCGACAGCAGGCCGACCTGGCCGCCCTGTCGCTGCGCGCGACGCGTGACCGTCTGGGCGCGGATGCGCCCTTTGGCCAGATCACGCCCTCGATCGCGGTGCAGGGCCTGGCCACGCCGGACAGCAGCGCGACCTTCGGGCGCGACGGCGGCGCTGCGCTGATGGCGCGGGCGGGCGCGTCGTACCAGGTGGCCCCCGGCCTGTCTTTGGGCGGCCAGCTGGCCTATGCACGCACCGGCGACGACCTGCGCAGCGGCGACGACCTGCGCAGCGGCGACGACCTGGAATCGACCGGCTATCAGCTGTCGCTGGACGCGGCCTATGCGATGAACGACGACTGGGTGATCGGCGCGGTCAGCTGGGGCAAGTCGGACCTTGAGGGCACGCGCGACTTCGTGCTCCGCTCGGGCCTGGGCGCGACCATCGTCGAACGGGATTTCGACTGGTCGACCAATGCCTATACCCTGGGCGCGCGAGTCCAGGCCGGGCGCGACTATGCGCTGGCATCGGGCGTGACCTATGGTCCGGTCGTGGGGCTGGATTACAGCCGCACCCGGATCGGCGGGTTTTCGGAAGGGTCGGGCGACCGCCGCGCGGTCACCTATGCCGGTCAGGCAATCGAAAGCCTGGAGGTCCAGCTGGGCGGCCGCGTCGGCACCGATCTGGCCGTCGCCGGGCGCGACGTGACGCTGTCGGCGCAAGGCACGCTGGTCCACGACCTGGCCGAAGGGGCGCCCTCGCGCATCCGCGTGACCGACAGCACCGGCAACGACCGCCGCGTGACGCTGGATGGACAGGACCGCAACTTTGCCCGCATCGGCCTGTCGGCCCAGACGGCCCTGTCCGACCAGGCCGATGCCTGGGTGACGTTGGACAGCCGCATCGGCCATGACGCCGGATCGCAGGCGACCGTCGGCGCGGGCCTGGGCCTGCGGTTCTGAAAACCGCTTGTGCGCGTCCGGTCAGCCGGGCGCGCACAAGCCGTCCCTGCGGCGTTTCGCGGCAATCGCCGGGGCCGCCCGACCTGTTGCCGGAACCCCGCGGCCGGGGTGCGGACCTGCAACGCGCGCTGGCGTTGCGCGGCCGTTTGCGGTAAATGCCCCCGACCGCAGAAAAAGGAGCTCCCCCGAAATGGGTTACAAAGTCGTCGTCGCCGGCGCCACGGGCAATGTGGGCCGCGAAATGCTGAACATCCTGGACGAACGCCAGTTCCCCGTGGACGAGATCGCCGTGCTGGCGTCCCGCCGCAGCCAGGGCACCGAGGTCAGCTTTGGCGACAAGACTTTGAAGATCAAGGACATCGAGCAGTTCGACTGGACCGGCTGGGACATCGCACTGTTCGCCATCGGATCGGATGCGACCAAGATCCACGCCCCCAAGGCCGCGGCCGCGGGCTGCGTGGTGATCGACAACTCCTCGCTCTATCGCTACGACGCCGACGTGCCACTGATCGTGCCCGAGGTGAACCCCGACGCGATCCAGGGCTATGCGAAAAAGAACATCATCGCGAACCCCAACTGCTCGACCGCGCAGATGGTCGTCGCGCTCAAGCCCCTGCATGACCGCGCCCGCATCAAGCGCGTCGTCGTCTCGACCTACCAGTCGGTCAGCGGCGCGGGCAAGGAGGGCATGGACGAGCTGTGGGACCAGACCAAGGGCATGTACGTGCCGGGTCAGGAAAAGGAACCGAAGAAGTTCCAGAAGCAGATCGCCTTCAACGTGATCCCGCAGATCGACGTCTTCATGGAAGACGGCGCGACCAAGGAAGAATGGAAGATGGTCGCCGAGACCAAGAAGATCATGGACAAGTCGATCAAGGTCACCGCGACCTGCGTCCGGGTCCCCGTCTTCGTCGGCCATTCGGAATCGATCAACATCGAGTTCGAGGATTTCCTGGACGAGGACGAGGCACGCGACATCCTGCGCGAGGCGCCCGGCGTCATGGTGATCGACAAGCGCGAACCCGGCGGCTACATCACCCCCGTCGAATGTGTGGGGGAATACGCCACCTACGTCAGCCGCATCCGCCAGGACGGCACGGTCGAGAACGGCCTGAACCTGTGGTGCGTCAGCGACAACCTGCGCAAGGGTGCGGCGCTGAACGCGGTGCAGATCGCCGAACTGCTGGGCAACCGCATCCTGAAGAAGGGCTGATCCTTGTTCGAATGGATCACCGGCCTGCTGGAAAGCGGGGGGGCCTGGGCAATCTTTGCCCTGATGCTGCTGGAAAACATCTTTCCGCCGATCCCGTCGGAACTGATCATGCCGCTGGCGGGGTTCAACGCCGCCCGCGGCGGCACGCCCCTGTGGCTGGCGATCCTGGCGGGCGGGGTCGGATCGACCCTGGGCGCGTGGTTCTGGTACGTGATCGGGGTGGCTTACGGCCCGGCGCGGATGCGCCGCGTCGTGGTCCGCTATGGCCGCTGGCTGACGCTGACGCCCAACGAGCTGACCTCGGCCGAGGGCTGGTTCGCCCGGCATGGCGGGGCCGCGGTCTTCTTCGGCCGCTTCCTGCCCACGATCCGCACGCTGATCTCGGTCCCCGCGGGGCTGGCGCAGATGCCGGTGGGGCGGTTCCTGCTGTTCACCGCCATCGGCAGCTTCATCTGGACGGGCGGGCTGGCCATCGCTGGCTATGTCCTTGAAAACGGCTATGAGGCCGTCAGCCACCTGATCGATCCGCTGTCCACGGCGATCGTTCTGGGCTTTGTCGCGCTGTATGTCTGGCGGGTCATCCGCTGGCGGCCCGACGCCTGAAGACGCGCCGGGCGGGCGGGTGTCAGATCGACACCCACCGCCTGCCGCCGTCATCGGCCTGCAAAAGCGTGCCTTCGCTGATGTCGTGCAGCAGACCGTGCAGCGACATTTCCCCGGACTCGACCGCCGCGCGGACGAAGGGGAAGGTCATCAGGTTCTCCAGCGACACCAGCACGGCCTCGCGCTCCAGCGCGTTGACCTGTTCGGCTTCGGGCAGGTCCTTCACGCGGTCATAGCCGGGGCGCAGGATGTCCATCCAGCGACCGACGAAGCTGGTCTTCTCCTCCAGTTCGGGCGCGGCGCCCGAACACATCGCGTGGCATCCCTTGACGCCGCCGCAATTGGTGTGGCCCACCACGATCAGATGCGCGACCTTCAGCGCCGTGACGGCGTATTCGACCGCCGCCGAGGTGCCGTGCTGCAACCCGTCGGGCGCATATGCCGGCACCAGGTTGGCAATGTTGCGGTGAATGAAGAACTCGCCCGAATCGGCGCCGAAGATGCTGGTCACGTGCACGCGGCTGTCGCAGCAGGAGATGACCATCGCGCGCGGGCGCTGTCCTTCGGTCGCCAGCCGGCGGAACCAGGCCGCGTTCTCGGCATAGGACGTCGCCTTCCAGCCGTGGAAACGCTTGACCAGATATTGCGGCAACGGAGACAGGTCGTTCATCTGGCACCTCGCTTTCTGACAGGGGTGATAGGCCGGGATTGAGACAAATTCGAGCCTTTTCTTGATCCCGCCTCAAGGCTTTCTTCACCGCTTGCCCCGCATGGTCGGCGCGTGCGGGGACAGATCCCCTGGAGGTGCGGATGGCACAAATTTCGGCTTTGGCCATATCAGAGGCGGTCCGCGTGGACAGCCGCCGCGTCGCGGAAATCGTGGCCGAGCTGGGCGAGACATCGGCCCAGCATGTCATCGGCCTGGCGCTGGAACAGCTGGCGGCGGCGCTGACGGCGGTGGACGGTGCGCTGGACGACGCGGACCTGGCACAGGCGGCGGCGCATGCCGAACGCATGTCGCGCCTGGCCTGGCAGATCGGCCTGCTGTCGCTGGCGGGCGTCGCGATGGACCTGGGCAGCACCGCCGAACGCGGCGACGTGCCGGCGCTGGCCGCGATCCGCGCGCGCCTGCTGCGGGTGGGCAACCGGTCGCTGACGGCGATCTGGGACCGGACGGCCCTGGCCTGAGGTTGCAGTCGGGGCGCGGTGCTGTAGGCTGTGCGCCGAACTGCCAAGGACCTGCCCATGACCCCCGAATTCGCGCCCGCCTCTGATGCCACCCTGCCGCTGTGGCTGGTCTGGACCGGCGACCCCCTGCCCCAGGATGCGGGCGACTGGCCCCAGGCCTGCGGGTTCGCGGCCAAGGCGGGACAGCTGTGCCTGCTGCCCGATGCGTCGGGCGGGCTGCGCGGCGCGATCATGGGCCTGGGAGAGCGGGCGCAGGCCGGCCGCGACCGGTTCCACTTGGCCCGCGCCCATGTCCTGCCCAAGGGCGACTGGCATCTGGCCGGCATCCCGCAGGGTCTGGACCCCGATCAGTTGGCGCTTGGCTGGCTGCTGGGCCAGTACCGGTTCACCCGCTACAAGGGCGCGCCGGTCCAGGGGCCGCGGCTGGTCTGCCCGGAAGGCGTGGACGCCGACCGCCTGCTGGCCATCGCCGCGGGCGAATTCCTGACCCGCGACCTGATCAACACCCCTGCCAGCGATCTGGGCCCCGACAAGCTGGAGGCCGCCGCGCGCGGTCTTGCCAACGATCTGGGCGCGCGGGTCGAGGTGATCTGCGGCGGCCAGCTGCTGAAGCAGAACTTTCCCCTGATCCACGCGGTCGGCCGCGCCGCCGCCTGCGAGCCGCGGCTGATCGACATCCGCCTTGGCGATGCGGGGCCGATGCTGACCATCGTCGGCAAGGGCGTGTGCTTTGACACCGGCGGGCTGAACCTGAAACCCGGCGCCTCGATGGGGCTGATGAAGAAGGACATGGGCGGGGCCGCGACCGCGCTTGGCCTGCTCAAGATGCTGGCGCGCAGCGGCGCGGCATCGGGCCTGCGCCTGCGGGTGCTGATCCCGGCGGTCGAGAACAGCGTCGCGGGCAACGCCTTCCGCCCCGGCGACGTGCTGGCCAGCCGCAAGGGCCTGTCGGTCGAGGTGAACAACACCGACGCCGAGGGTCGCCTGGTGCTGGCCGACGCCCTGACCTATGCGGCCGAGGAAAGCCCCGACCTGATGATCTCTCTGGCGACGCTGACGGGGGCGGCGCGGGTGGCGCTTGGTCCCGACCTGCCGCCGCTTTACTGCGACGACGACGCGACCGCGACCGCGATCCAGGCCGCCGGGATGCAGGTCGGCGACCCGGTCTGGCGGATGCCCTTCTGGGACGCGTATGAATCGCTGATCGAACCCGGCATCGCTGATCTGGACAACGCTCCTGCGGGCGGGATGGCCGGGTCGATCACCGCCGCCCTGTTCCTGCGCCGCTTTGCTGACGGGGCCGGCCGCTATGCGCATTTCGACATCTATGGCTGGCAGCCCACCGCCGCGCCGGGCCGCCCCAAGGGCGGCGTCGGACAGGGCGCGCGCGCGATCCTTGCCGCGCTGCCGCAGATTTTGGCGCGCTGATGGACCGCCGTCTGACGCCCGCCACCGACCGCGTGGCCCTGGACAGCCTGCGCGGCGTCCTGGACCGGCCGTCCTTCGTGCCGGGACAGCCCGCACGGGTGATCATTCCGGTGGTCGACCTGCTGGATGCCCCCGAAGGCCGCCGCGACCGGCAGCTGAACTTCGGGGCCGACGTGACGGTGATCGACCGCGAGGCGGGGATGAGCTTTGTGCGCGCGGCGCTGGACGGCTATTGCGGCTGGATCGCCGACACCGCGCTGAGCGGCAGCCTGCCGCCCATCACCCACCGCGTCACCGCGCCGGCCACCCATGTCTATCTGGAACCCGACATGAAGCGGCCCGAGCGGTTTTCGCTGTCCCTAGGCGCGCGGGTGTCGGTCACCCAGGTCCAGGGCCGCTTTGCCACGCTGGCGACCGGCGGCCATGTCCCGGTCCAGCATCTGGCCGACGGCCCGGCCGACGACCCGGTTCCGGTCGCGGAAAGCCTGCTTGGCACGCCCTATCTGTGGGGGGGGAACAGCCGGGCGGGGATCGATTGTTCTGGGCTGGTGCAGGCCGCACTGACCGCCTGCGACATCGCCTGCCCCGGCGACAGCGACCTGCAGCGCGCGACGTTCGCGCAGACCGACACGATCGCGCGGGGCGATCTGCTGTTCTGGCCGGGCCACGTGGCGATGGCCGTGTCGGCGGATCTGATGATCCACGCCACCGCCTGGACCATGTGCGTCACCTTCGAGCCGATCCGCGACGCCATCGCCCGCATCGACGCCGCGGGCGAGGGGCCCTTTCTGGGCGCCCACCGCCCCGGTGGCATCACAGGTTGAACACCCGGTCGGGCTGAACCATGCCGCCCTGATAGCGGCCGATGCAGACCGGCCCCCTGGCGTCCTGGACCCAGACCAGCTCGCCCCATTGGGCGCCGCCGGTCACCTCTCCGGGATTGCCGTTGCGGATGCGGATGCCGCCTTCGGTCGTGGCGCGCAGCATGGGCAGGTCGGCCAGGCCCGTCTCCAACGGCAGGATCTGCGTTTCCAGCCAGTCCAGCGCGTCACGGTCGACGCGGTCGAAGGCCACCCCGGCGCTGGCCTCGAAGGGGCCGGACCAGGTGCGGCGCAGATGCGCGACATGGCCCAGACAGCCCAAGGCCCGGCCCAGGTCGCGCGCGATCGAGCGGACATAGCCGCCCTTGCCGCAGACCATCTCTAGGCGGGCGGTATCGGCCTGGGCCTCCAGCAGGGTCAGGCTGTCGACCCACAGCGGGCGCGCGGCCAGTTCCATCTCGACCCCCTCGCGGGCCAGGTCATAGGCGCGCTCGCCCTCGACCATGACGGCGGAAAAGGCGGGCGGGACCTGCATGATGTCACCGGTAAAGCCCGCCAGCGCCGCCTCGACCTGCGCTGCGGTGGGGCGGTCGTCGCTGGTGCGGACCACGCTGCCGGACGCGTCGTCGGTGGTCGTCTCGGACCCCCAGTTCACCACGAAGTCATAGCATTTCAGCGCGTCGGTGACGATCGGCACGGTCTTGGTGGCCTCGCCCAGGGCGACGGCCAGGACGCCGGTCGCGTCGGGGTCCAGCGTGCCGGCATGACCGGCCTTCTTGGCGTCCAGCGCCCAACGCACCTTGGCCACGACCGCGGTCGAATTGACGCCCGCGGGCTTGTCCACGATCAGCCAGCCGTTGATGTCCCGGCCCTTCTTGCGCGCCATGATCACTCCTGAAAAAACAAGGGCCGGGGGATAGACCCGCGGCGGGCAGGGGTCAACCGGTCACTCGACCAGGCCGATGATCGGCCCCATGCTGCGCCCGAAATCGGCCCGGTTCACCGACGGCGCATAAAGCCGCGAGATCGAGCCGTCGAAATACAGCGCATCGCGCACGCCCAGCCCGTCGCGGAAGAACCGCCCGAATTCATGGAACGTCACCGGCCTGTTCGAGATCGCGAACCACGCGGTCTGCCCGTCGGGCGACACGCCGACCCCGTTGCGGATATAGCGGCTGTCGCTGTCGGCCAGGAACCGCGGATGCAGATCGCCGTCGATGACCAGCATCGGCCCGGACTGGCTGGCCAGTCGGCAGTCGGGGCGCGTCTCGGCAAAGCTGACGCTTTTGATGACCTGGAAGGGTTGCGCGCCGCCGGTGCAGAAGACGCCGTTGGGCAGCATCCCGAAATTGTCGCGGCTGGCGCCGGTGACGATGGGCGACAGTTCGACCCCGTCGACGACCAGCAGACCCACCGGACGGTAATCGGCATGGAACATGCCCGCATTCATGGCAAACGACAGCGTCTGACCCGCGTCCAGCGTGCGGCGGACATTGGCGAAATTGCGCAATGGCGCGCCGTCGGGGCCGTCCTGGAACAGCCGCAGGGCGGGTTCCTGCGCGGCCTCGACCTGGCACAGCACATAGCCCTGGCCATCATGGTCCACGCGTTCGCATTGCGCGGCCCCCGATGGCAGCGCCATCGCGACCAGCATTCCGACCGCCACCGCCGCCAGACGCGGCAGATCAGGCGTCATCGTCGTCCCGGTCCGGGGCGGCGACGTCGCGGCGCACGCGCTCGTCCTCGAACAGGCGGCGGGTGTCGTCCATGCGGTCGAAGGTCTCGTCCAGCTGGAACCGCAGCTCGGGCGCGAATTTCAGCGTCATGGCCTTGGCGACCAGGTGGCGCAGTTCCGGCGTGTTGCGGCGCAGCGCGGCCAGCGCCTCGGGCGCATCGCGGCCGCCCAGCGGCAGCACATAGGCCGTCGCCACCTTGAGGTCGGTCGACATCGACACCTCGGCCACGGTGATGGAATGACGGTTCAGGTCGGGGTCGTGCACGTCCGCGCGCGCAAGCACGTCGGCGAGGGTACGACGGATCAGTTCGCCCACGCGCAGCTGGCGCTGCTTGGGGCCCTGACCTTGGGAATTGCGGTTCTGTGCCATGCGTCCCGATGTAGGGGGTCGCGGCGCGGGCCGCAACCTTGTATCACGCCCCAAAGCCAACAGGGGTGGACCATGAGCGATTTGCAGAACACCGATCAGCCGCAGCGGCCGGGCGTCGTGGTGACCGGCGCATCGGGCCGGATGGGCCGGATGCTGATCCGCCTGATCCTGGACAGCGACCACCTGCGGCTGGTCGGCGCGCTGGACCGCGCAGGCCACGACTGGATCGGGCAGGACATCGGCACCGCGATGGGGCGCGCGCCGGCCGGCGTCACGGTCAGCGACGACGCGGTGACGGCCATCGCCCAGGCGCAGGCGGTGATCGACTTCMCCAGCCCCGATGCCACGGTGGCATTCGCGGAACTGACCGCCCAGGCGCGCGCCGTCCACGTCATCGGAACCACCGGGCTGGAGCAGCGGCACCTGGACGCGCTGGCGGCCGCCGCCCGCCACGCGCCGATCATCCGTGCCGGCAACATGAGCCTGGGCGTGAACCTGCTGGTCGGGCTGACCCGCAAGGTCGCGGCCGCCCTGGGCACCGACTGGGACATCGAGGTGGTCGAAAGCCATCACCGCCACAAGGTCGACGCCCCGTCGGGCACCGCCCTGATGCTGGGAGAAGCCGCGGCCCAGGGACGCGGCGCGGCGCTGGACGACCTGCGCGTGTCGGCCCGCGACGGCATCACCGGGGCCCGCGCACCGGGCAGCATCGGCTTTTCCGCCATCCGCGGGGGCGACGTGGTGGGCGAACATGACGTGATCTTTGCCGCCGACGGCGAACGCATCGTGCTGCGCCACCTGGCCACCGACCGCGCGATCTTTGCCCGCGGCGCGATCCGCGCGGCGGTCTGGGGTCAGGACAAGGGTCCGGGTCAGTACGACATGATGGACGTCCTCGGCCTTCAGGGCTGAATGGAGCAGCACCCCGACAGCATCCGCGGCGCGTCGCCGTGGATGACCACATGGGCGCGGATCCCGAAAAGGCGATCCGACATGCCGTCCGAACACAGCTGCGGAATGGCGGTCAGGGTCAGCCCGTCGGCCACCACCGCGCGGGTCGGGTCGCGGAAGATGCCGGTGGACAGGACCGCCCGGACGGGGCGCGTGTCTTCTGGCATGTCGGGACCGCCCAGCACAACGCTGTCGCCCTGCGGGATGAAGGCCCAGAACGGCTCGGTGCCAAAGCACTGGAACGCCGCGGGCAGGGCGCCGTCCTGCCAGACGTCGACGCGATAATCCAGATAGCGGTCGGACACCCAGCCCGACCCCTCTCCGGTGTTGACGCGCGACCAGCCGGCGCGCTGCTCGACCACCTCGACGTGGGTCGCGTCAAAGGCCAGCGTGCCGATGATCGGCGCGGAGGCATCCGGCTCGGCCCGGATGTTCAGCACGTCGTCGGCCGCGACCCGCGCCACGTCGAACAGGGTGGGCAGGATGTATTCCTGGGTGGCCAGTGCCGGGCCCGACAGGGCCAGCGTCAGGACAAGGGCGGTGCGCAGCATGGGGCCTCCGGTCGGTTTCGCCGTCAGCCTAGCGCATTCGCGCGCGCCGTCCATCCACGCCCTGTTTCCCCCGCCCGCGCGACAGGCTAGAACCGGGGCATGAACACGCGCCTGATCGCCACCGAGACCCTGACCGCAGCCCTGGCCCGGATGCTGGCCGCCCAGATCGCGCCCCCGGCGGCGATCCTGCTGGACGGTCCGGTGGGTGCGGGCAAGACGCATTTCGCCCGTGCCTTCATCCGCGCCCGCCAGGGCGATGCGGCCGAGGACGTGCCCAGTCCCACCTTCACACTGGTCCAGACCTATGATGACCCGATGGGCACGCAGATCTGGCATGCCGACCTGTACCGCCTGACCGACCCGTCCGAGTTGACCGAACTGGGCCTGGACGAAGCGATGGAGGACGCGATCTGCCTGATCGAATGGCCCGAGCGGCTGGAGCGCGTCCCGCCCGGCGCCATCATCATCGCGATCGGCGCAGACCCGGACCCTGACCTGCGCCGCATCGACATGGCGTTCCCCGGCGCGGACCGTCTGGCGGCGCGGGCGACATTCGTCCTCGCGGCGGGGCATGGCGACGCGCGGGTGCTGCCCCTGGCGGGCGATGCCTCGGCCCGGCGGTATTTCCGGCTGCCGGGGGTGGGCGTGCTGATGGACGACCCGTCGGGGTCCGTGGGGCCGTTCCTGACGATGACCGACTGGCTGCGCGGCCGCGGGTTCGGCGCGCCCAGGGTTCTGGCGCAGGACGCCGATCAGGGGTTCCTGCTGCTGGAGGATCTGGGCGACGATCTGGTGGCCCGGGTGCTGGCCGACAGGCCCGATCTGGGTCCGCAGATCCACGACCGCATCACCGACCTGCTGGTCGACCTGCACCGTCAGCCGGTCCCCGCTTTCGTGGCGCCGCTGGACGGGCCGGCGATGGGCGATCTGGCGGCGCTGTTCGTCGATTATTATCCGGGGGCCGACCTGCCGGACCTGGCCACGCTGATCGCCGATCTGCACGACCGCCTGTGCGGCGACCTGCCCCCCGCCATCAGCCTGCGCGATTTCCATGCCGAGAACCTGGTCTGGCGCGGCGACGCGCCCCTGGGTCTGCTGGACTATCAAGACGCGGTGGCCGCGCACCCGGCCTATGACCTGGTATCCGCCCTGCAGGACGCGCGCCGCGACGTGGACCCGGCCACGGAACAGGCGCAGATCGCCCGCTATCTGGCCGCGACCGGCGTGGCCGAGGCCCCGTTCCGCGCCGCCTATGCCCTGATCGGCGCACAGCGGGCGCTGCGCATCCTGGGTGTCTTTGCCCGGCTGGCGATCCGGGACGGCAAGCCGCGCTATCTGGCCTTCATGCCGCGGGTCTGGGCGCATCTGCAGCGCGACCTGGCGCATCCGGCGCTGGCGCCTCTGCGGGCCATGCTGGCGCACGTGCCCGCCCCCGACGCCGCCCTGCGCGAAAGGATCGCCCGATGCCGTCCCTGATGATCTTTGCCGCGGGCCTGGGCACGCGGATGCGCCCGCTGACCGACGACCGGCCGAAACCGTTGATCAAGGTCGCGGGCCGCACCCTGCTGGACCGCGCGCTGGACCTTGGTCGCGACGCGGGCGCCGCGCCCATCGTGGTCAACACGCATTACCTGGGCGATCAGATCGAACGGCACCTGGCCGGTCAGGAGGTCGCGATCAGCGCCGAGCCGGACCTGATCCTGGACACCGGCGGCGGGCTGCGCCAGGCGCTGCCCCAGCTGGGACCGGGGCCGGTGATGACGCTGAACCCCGACGTGGTCTGGACCGGGCCGAACGTCCTGTCGTCGCTGATGGCGGCGTGGGACGACCGCATGGACGCGCTGCTGGCGCTGGTGCCGCTGGCCCAGGCCACGGCGCGGCAGGGGGCGGGCGATTTCAGCCTGGATGGCGGACGCCTGCGCCGGCGGGGCGACTATGTCTATGCGGGCGCCCAGATCATCCGCACCGATCGGCTGGCCGAAATCATGGCTGAGATGCGCGGTCTTTACGCGCTGCCCCCCGGCGTGGATTTTGCCGACGCCTTCGTGCGGGGCCTGCTGGAGCGGATGGCAGACCAGCCGCCCGAGGCCTTGGCCGGGGTCACAGTCTTCGTCAACGCCGCGTCCACGCGGGGGGCGCTGTATCGCGCCTTCGACAGGGCGGGGCCGCTGCTGCTGCCGCAGATCCGATCGATCACCGGGGTCGATCCGGGGCCCCTGGTCATGCCGGACCCGCCGGTGCCGCCCTTGGCGCGGCGGCTGGAACTGGCGCGGCTGATCGCGCAGATGCTGGCCCTGCGCCCCGATCTGGGGGCGGGTCATTCGATCCCGGTGCTGGCGCAGTCCCTGTCCCAGCTGATGGTCGAGATGCAGACCGAAGGCCGCGACCTGTCCGACCTGGAGGCGATCGACACCGGCGATCATGCCCGCCACTGGCAGAACGCGCTGGCCTTCCTGCGCATCGCGGCCCAGTTCCACCTGGGCGATCCGTCCCAGGACCGCCCCGCCCGCCAGCGCGCCGCGGCCGAGGCCGCCGCCCGCGACTGGCCGCAGGGCATCGATCTGCCGCAGGGCCCGGTGATCGTCGCGGGGTCGACCGGATCGCACGGGGCGACGCGTCTGTACATGCAGGCGGTCGCTGCGTTGCCCAATGGCGCGGTGGTGCTGCCCGGTTTCGATTTCGACCAGCCCGCCCCGGTCTGGGACGGGCTGGAGCGCGCCGACGATCACCCGCAGGCGCGGTTCGCGCCGCTGATCGCGGAGGCGGGCTATCCGCAGCGCTGGACCGCGGTGCGGCCGCCATCCGAGGGGCGCAACCGGCTGATCTCTCTGGCGCTGCGGCCCGCGCCGGTCACCGACCAGTGGATCGCCGAGGGCCCCGCCCTGCCCGACCTGATCCCCGCGACGGCCGACCTGACCCTGATCGAGGCCGACCAGCCCGGCCAGGAGGCCGAGACCATCGCCCTGATCATGCGCGACGCGGCCGAACGCGGCGGCGAACAGGTCACGCTGATCGCGGCCGACAGCGGCCTGATCCGACGCGTCACCGCGGCGCTGGACCGCTGGCACATCCGCCCCGMCGACAGCGCGGGCCGGCCCCTGCCGCTGACCGCGCCGGGCCTGTTCCTGCGCCAGGTGGCCGCTCTGTTCGGTCAGCCGCTGACCATCGACCGGCTGCTGATCCTGCTGAAGCATCCGCTGACCGCGACCGGATCGTCCGCGATCGGGCGAAACGACATGCTGCGCGAGACGCGCGAGCTGGAACTGCAGCTGCGCCGGAACGGCCCGGCCTTTCCCGATGCCGCCACACTGGCCGATTGGGCGACCAAGGGCGACGGCACGCGCAAGATCTGGGCGGAATGGCTGGCCGCGATGCTGTCGCGCATCACCGCCGTGGCCCGCGACCGGGCGCCGCGGCCCCTGCCCCATCGGCTGGCCGACCTGCTGGACCTGGCCCAGGCCCTGGCGGCGGGACCGGATGGCGATGCGGAACGCTCTCAGCTGTGGCAGGACAAGGCCGGGCAGATGGCCCGCGCGGTGCTGGACCATCTGGTGGAACACGCGGCGCTTGGCCCCGACATCGGCCCGGGCGACTTCAGCGCGCTGTTGGTCACCGAACTGCAGGCCAAGGCGGTGCGCGACGATGTCGAGGCGCATCACTGCCTGCGCATCCACGGCCCGCGCGAGGCGCGTCTGCACGGCCACGGCACCGTGATCCTGTCCGGCCTGAACGAGGGGGGCTGGCCGCAGGCCCTGTCGCCCGACCCCTGGCTGTCGCGCCAGATGCGTGCCGCCGCGGGCCTGCCCTTGCCCGAACGCCAGATCGGGCTGGCGGCGCACGACTTTCAGCAGGCCGTGGCTGCCGACCGGGTCTATCTGACCCGCGCGAAACGCGATGCCGAGGCCGAGACCATCCCGTCGCGCTGGCTGAACCGGATGCTGAACCTGATGGGCGGGCTGCCGGATCGCGGCGGTCCAGAGGCGCTGGCCCGGATGCGGACGCGCGGCGCGGAATGGCTGGCCCTGGCGCAGGCCGTGGCGCGGCCCCCCGCCCCGGTACCCCCGGCGGCGCGCCCCTCGCCTATCCCGCCGCTGCCTCTGTTCCCGGACCTGCCGGTGACGGACGTGTCGCTGCTGATCCGCGACCCCTATGCGGTCTATGCCAAGCGCGTTCTGGGCCTGCGCGCGCTGCCGCCGCTGCGCCCGCAGCCCGACGCGTCGCTGCGCGGCCAGACCCTGCATGCCATCGTCGAGGCGCTGCTGCACAGCCATCCCACCCCCGACACCCCGCCCGAGGTTCTCAGGGACCGGTTCCTGGCGCTGACCGACCGGGTGCTGGAGGACGAGGTGCCCTGGCCCGCCGCCCGCGCCTTCTGGTCGGCGCGCATCGCGCGGATCGCCGACCGCATCGTCGCGGACGAGCTGACCCGCCTGGCCGAGGGGCGGCCGATGGTCGTGGAGCATCGCGGCAAGGTGCCCGTGGCGGACCTGGGCATCACCCTGACCGCCAAGCCCGACCGGATCGACCTGCTGACCGACAACCGCGTCGTGGTCTATGACTACAAATCCGGCACGCCGCCGACCGACGCGATGATCCGCCATTTCGACAAGCAGCTGATGCTGGAGGCCGCGATGGCGCGCCGCGGCGGGTTCGACGCGCTTGGCCCGGTGGACGTGGCGGGCCTGCGCTACATCCAGCTGGGCGGAGAGGGCAAGACCCACCCGCGCGAGCATGACGACCTGATCGAGGCCGAGACCTGGGACGGCTTCGTCCGTCTGCTGCGGTCCTATGTGACCGGAGAGGCCGGGTTCACCGCGATGCGTGCGCCCCAAAGCACGTCCTATGCGGGCGATTACGATCACCTGGCGCGGTACGGCGAATGGGCGTTGACCGATGCCGCGGCGCCGCGAAAGGTGGGCGATCATCATGGATGAGGCGACGCTGAACCAGATCGCGGCGGCCGATCCGCTGCGCTCGACCTGGCTGACGGCCAATGCCGGGTCGGGCAAGACCCGCGTGCTGACCGACCGTGTCGCGCGGCTGCTGCTGGCGGGGACGCCGCCCGAACGCATCCTGTGCCTGACCTATACCAAGGCCGCCGCGACCGAGATGCAGAACCGCCTGCTGGCGCGGCTTGGCACCTGGGCGATGCTGCCCGAATCCGCCCTGCGTGCCGAACTGGCCCAGCTGGGCGAGGGGGGTGATCCTGACCTGCCCGCCGCGCGGCGCCTGTTCGCCCGCGCGATCGAGACGCCGGGCGGCCTCAAGGTGCAGACGATCCACAGCTTTTGCGCCGCCGTCCTGCGCCGCTTTCCGCTGGAGGCCGGGGTGCCGATGGGGTTCGCGGAACTGGACGACCGCAGCGCCCGCGCCATGCGCGCCGAGATCATCGAGGCGATGGCCGAAGAATCCCACCCCGCCATCGCGGACCTGACCCGCCTTCAGGGGGGCGACGACCTGGACGGGTTCCTGGCCGGGCTGTCCCTGGCCGATTACGCGGACGCCCCCGACGCGGCGGCGATCTGGGCCGCGCTGGACCTGCCCCCCGGTTTGACGGCGGACAGCCTGCTGGCCGGGGTCTTCACCGGCGGCGAAGGTGATCTGGCCGATGCCGTGATCCCGCCGCTGCGGGGCAGTTCCGCCAATGACGTCAAGCTGGCCGAGGCGCTGGCGCAGGTGAACTGGCGCGATCCCGGCATGGACGACCTGTCCCGCCTGTTCGGGTGTCTGCTGTTCGGCGGCAGCGCCAAGGTGCCGTTCGGCGCCAAGACCGGCAAGATCCCGACCAAGGCCATGGCCACCGGCCCCTGCGCCCCCTTCATGGACGATCTGGATGCCCTGATGGAGCGGGTCGAGCTGGCCCGCCCGCAGGCGCTGGCCCTGGCGGCGGCGGAACGCACGCTGGCGCTGCACCGGTTCGGGCATGCCTTCGCGGCGCGCATGAACGCGGCCAAGGCGGCGCAGGGCTGGCTGGATTTCGACGACCTGATCGGCCGCACCGCCGCGCTGCTGGAGGAATCCAGCATGGCGCAATGGGTGCTGTGGCGTCTGGACGGCGGCATCGACCATATCCTGGTCGACGAGGCGCAGGACACCAGCCCCGGCCAGTGGCGGGTGATCCGCCGCCTGACCGACGAATTTACCAGCGGCGCCGGCGCGCATGACCGGCCCCGAACGCTGTTTGTGGTGGGCGATCCGAAACAGTCGATCTATTCGTTCCAGGGTGCCGACATCACCGTGTTCGAGGCGATGCGCGACCGCTTCGCCGCCGATTTCCAGGCCGTGCAGGCGCCCATGCAGCAGCGCGGGCTGGCCCACAGCTTTCGGTCGTCGCCCGCCGTGCTGGCGCTGGTCGACGCGGTGTTCCAGGGAGAGGCCGCGACGGGCCTGGGCGATCCGCCCCGGCACGTGGCCTTCAAGGCGGCCCTGCCCGGCCGCGTGGACATCTGGCCCGCTCTGCCCAAGCCCGACAAGACCGACCCCGAGGACTGGACCCGCCCGGTCGATGCGCCGTCCGAAAACGACGCCGACACGCAGCTGGCCCGCCATGTCGCGATCCAGATCCGTGCGATGCTGGGCAGTCCCATCATCGACGCGAAATCGGGCCAGCCGCGGCCCCTGCATGCGGGCGACATCCAGATCCTGGTCCAGCGGCGCGGCACGCTGTTCGCGGCGCTGATCGCGGCGCTGAAATCGGCGGGCCTGCCGGTGGCGGGGGCCGACCGCCTGCGCCTGGCGGGCGAGCTGGCCGTACGCGACATCATCGCCACCTTGTCGGTGCTGGCCACGCCCGAGGACGACCTGTCGCTGGCGGCTGCGCTGCGCTCTCCGCTGTTCGGGCTGTCCGAGGACGACCTGTACCGCCTGGCCCATGGCCGCCGGTCGCGCGAATACCTGTGGATGCGCCTGCGCGAATCGTCCCACGTGGACGCACAGGCGGTGCTGAACGACCTGGCCGGGCAGGCCGACTATCTGCGCCCGCACGACCTGATCGCCCGGCTACTGACCCGCCATGGCGGCCGCGCCGCCCTGTTGGCCCGCCTTGGCCCCGAGGCCGTGGACGGCATCGACGAGCTGATGTCCCAGGCCCTGGCCTATGAGCAGGTGGAAACCCCGTCCCTGACCGGCTTCCTGGTCTGGCTGGCCCAGGATGAGGTTGAGGTGAAACGACAGCTGCCCGGCGGCGCGGGCGGTCTGATCCGGGTGATGACGGTACACGGATCGAAGGGCCTGGAAAGCCCCGTGGTGATCCTGCCCGAGACCCAGGTCCGCAAGCCCAACAACCGCCAGGCGCTGGTGCGTCTGGACGACATGCCGGTCTGGCGCGGCGCCGCGCCCGAACGCTGCGACGCGGTCGCGATGGCCGTCGCCGAATGGCAGCGGCGGCAGGATGAAGAGCGGCGGCGCCTGCTGTATGTCGCGATGACGCGGGCCGAAAGCTGGCTGATCGTGGCCGCAGCCGGCGATACGGGCGAGGGGCTGGACAGCTGGCACGCGATGGTCGCCGAAGGCGCGGGCCGCACCGCCCTGACGCGTCAGGACCTGCCGATCGAAGGCGTCGGCACCGGGCTGCGCCTGTCCTGGGGCGACTGGCCGGCAGAGGCCGAAAGCCCAGCCCCCGATGCAGCCGTGCCGGTCGCGGCGCCGGACTGGGCGCTGCGCATGGCCCCGCCCGCGCCTGATTTCGTAGGCCCGGTGACGGCCAGCGGGCTGGGCGGCGCCAAGGTGCTGGCCGGAACCAGCGCGGGCGACCGCGACGCCGCGATGCTGCGCGGCACGCGGCTGCACCTGCTGCTGGAGCATCTGCCCGCCCATACCGCATCCGACTGGCCGCGCATCGCCCGTGCGATCCTGTCGGGGGCCGAAGGCGGCCTGCCCGACGCCCCGGATATGGCCGACCTGCTGGACGAGGCCTACGCGGTCCTGTCCGCGCCAGCCCTGACGCAGGTGCTGCAGCCCGGCGACGACGCGCCCATCCTGTCCGAGGTCGCGCTGACCGCGCCCGTCGCGGGCCTGGGCACGCTGAACGGAGTGATCGACCGACTGGTGGTGACCGACGCGCTGATCACGGCCGTCGACTACAAGACCAATGCCGACGTGCCACAGGATGCCGATGCCGTGCCGGAGGGCATCCTGCGGCAGATGGCGGCCTATCGCGCGGCGCTGCGGGGCATCTGGCCGGACCGCCCGATCCGCATGGCGGTGCTGTGGACGGCGACGCGCAGCCTGATGACGCTTCCCGATGCGCTGCTGGACCGGGTGATGGCGGGGATGGTCAAGGCGACCCCTGCCCCTTGACCCGTCCCCATGCGGCCCATACCTGTTGGACAGAACCCGACCTGCCGGCCCGTCCGGCCCATCCCCAAAAGGAGCCCGAACATGGCCACCGTGCATGTGAACGACGCTGAATTCGACGCCGAAGTGCGTCAGGCCGACACCCCCGTGATCGTCGATTTCTGGGCCGAATGGTGCGGTCCCTGCAAGCAGATCGGCCCCGCCCTGGAAGAGCTGTCCGACGAATACGCGGGCAAGGTCAAGATCGTGAAGATCAACGTCGACGAGAACCCCGAACAGGCCGCGGCCCTGGGCGTGCGCGGTATCCCCGCGCTGTTCATGTTCAAGGGCGGAGAGGTCGTGTCGAACCGCATGGGCGCCGCCCCCAAGGCCGCGCTGAAAAGCTGGATCGACGAATCCGTCTGATCTCTGCCTGATTTGTGCGAAAGGCGGCGGCCCCTCAGACGGGCCAGCCGCCTTTTTTCATGGCCGCCAGCAGGCGGTCGTCGGCATCGGGCGCCATCATGTCCAGGCTGGTGCGGCGCAGGAACCAGTCCAGGAACTTCGCGGTCGGGGGTGCGTGGTCCGCGGCAATCGCCACGGCGCGGTCGGCGCCCAGGTGCCCCGCATCCAGCGTGACGTGATGATAATCCGACAGGGCGAACAGCACGACAGGCTTGCCCAGGATCAGCCCGTCGAAGCCCACCCCGCTGTTCTGGGTCACGACGAAGGCGCAATCGCGCAGGCGCGCGCCCGTGTCGCCGCCGATGGTCAGGTTCGGATGATCGCGGGCCAGCCGGTCCAGGGCCGCGCGGTCGGCATCGTCATAGACCTCCTTGGGGTGCAGGGTCGCGATGCAGGGGCGGCCGGTGCGGGCGGCGGCGCGGATCATCTGGACGGGGCTGGCCGACTGAAAGCTGCGCTGGCGGCGGATGTGGCCCTGCAGCGGGATCAGGATGTGATCGCCCCGCACCGGCTCCGGCCCCGGCAGCACGCGGTCGCGCAGGCGGCGGGCAAAGTTGTGCGCGACACCGTCCTCGATCCGGGCGGGATCGAACGAGGCCTGCGCGATGGGCCAGCGCCAGCGTTCGGCCACCCGCTCCAGCCGCCAGTAGGGATAGTGATAGGCGAGGCGAAAGGTCAGCGCGCGGTCATGGGTCGGACGTTCCATGTTGAACAGCGCATGGCCGGGGCGGTCGGGAGCCTGCGCGCGCGCATCGGGGCCGGACCGTGCGATGCGGATCTGCCAGCCCCGGGGTTCCAGCAGCGCGCGGATGCGGTTCACGATGCCCAGCTTGCCCGCCTGCGCGGTCTGCAGGACAGGCGGATGCAGATACACGGTCAGCAGCAGATCGCTCATGGCGCGACGCTAGGGGGGGACCGGACGGTTTTCAACGGGTTGCAAGCCGGGCGGGGCGTCCATATCTGCTGCCCCAACGAAGACAGAACGGAGCGCGCAATGGCTGATGACAAGTTTCCCGGCTGGCATGGCACCACGATCCTGGCGGTCCGCCGGGGCGGCAAGGTGGTCGTGGCGGGCGATGGGCAGGTCAGCGTCGGTCCGACCGTGATGAAGGGCAGCGCGCGCAAGGTGCGCCGCCTGACCCCCGGCGGACGCGACGTGGTCGTGGGCTTTGCCGGATCGACCGCCGATGCCTTCACCCTGCTGGAGCGGCTGGAGAAGAAGCTGGAGGCCGCGCCCGGTCAGCTGCAGCGCGCCTGCGTGGATCTGGCCAAGGATTGGCGCATGGACAAGTACCTGCGCAACCTGGAGGCCATGCTGATCGTGACCGACGGGGTCGATCTGCTGGTCGTGACCGGCGCGGGCGACGTGCTGGAGCCCGAACATGACGTGGCGGCCATCGGGTCGGGCGGAAACTTCGCCCTCGCTGCGGCGCGGGGGTTGCTGGAGAGCGATCTGGACGCCGAGGCGATCGCCCGCAAGGCCATGCAGATCGCGGCCGATATCTGCGTCTATACCAACGGGCGTCTGACGGTCGAAACCATCGGTTGATGGGTATTTGGACAAAGAAGAAGGGGCGCGCGGTGCACGGCGCCGGACCCCGTGGAGAACGACATGAGTGACCTGACCCCCCGCGAGATCGTGTCCGAGCTGGACCGGTTCATTATCGGGCAAAGCGATGCCAAGCGCGCCGTCGCCGTGGCCCTGCGCAACCGCTGGCGCCGCAAGCAGCTGGGCGACGACCTGCGCGACGAGGTCTATCCCAAGAACATCCTGATGATCGGGCCGACCGGCGTCGGCAAGACCGAGATCAGCCGCCGCCTGGCCAAGCTGGCCAATGCGCCCTTCATCAAGGTCGAGGCGACCAAGTTCACCGAGGTGGGCTATGTCGGCCGCGACGTGGAGCAGATCATCCGCGACCTGACGGATGCCGCGATGATCGACACGCGCGAGCGGATGCGCGAGGCCGTCAAGGCCCGCGCCCACAAGGCCGCCGAGGAGCGCGTGGTCGAGGCCCTGGCCGGCAAGGATGCCCGCGACGGCACCCGCCAGATGTTCCGCGACAAGCTGAAGCGCGGCGAGCTGGACGACACGGTGATCGAGCTGGAGGTGCAGGACAATTCCAACCCGCTTGGCGGGATGGAGATGCCGGGCCAGCCAGGCCAGCCCTTGGGCGGGATGATGGATCTGTCGGGGCTGATGAAGGCCTTCGGCGGCCGCAAGGTGCGCCGCAAGGTGACGGTGGCGGAGAGCTATGAGCTGCTGATTGCCGAGGAGGCCGACAAGCTGTTGGACGACGACGCGGTCAAGGCGACCGCGCTGGAGGCCGTGCAGCAGAACGGCATCGTCTTCATCGACGAGATCGACAAGGTCTGCGCCCGTGCCGAGGCGCGCGGTGGCGATGTCAGCCGCGAGGGCGTCCAGCGCGACCTGCTGCCGTTGATCGAGGGCACGACGGTCAGCACGAAATACGGCGCGGTCAAGACGGACCACATCCTGTTCATCGCCTCGGGCGCGTTCCATGTGGCCAAGCCGTCGGACCTGCTGCCCGAATTGCAAGGCCGCCTGCCGATCCGGGTCGAACTGCGCGCCCTGACCGAGGAGGATTTCATCCGCATCCTGACCGAGACCGACAACGCCCTGACGCGCCAGTACACCGCGCTGATGCAGACCGAGGGCGTGACCGTCGATTTCACCCAGGACGGCATCGCCTCGCTGGCCCGCATCGCGGCCGAGGTGAACGCATCCGTGGAGAACATCGGGGCACGCCGGTTGTACACCGTCATCGAGCGGGTGTTCGAGGAGCTGTCCTTCACAGCCCCGGACCGCAGCGGCCAGTCGGTCAGCGTGGATGCCGATTTCGTGGAACGCCATCTGGGCGATCTGTCGCGGTCGACCGACCTGTCGCGCTACGTGCTGTGAACGGGGGAACCTGCGGCCAGCCTGTGGTGTTGGCTGGCTGAACACAACAGGGGACGGATCAAATGGGTTGGCTTTTCAGCGTCATCATCTTCGCACTGGATGTCTGGGCGATCGCGCAGATCATCAACACCAATGCCAGCAACAAGTCCAAGATCCTGTGGATCCTGCTGATCGTGATCCTGCCGGTGGTCGGCCTGATCATCTGGTACTTTGCCGGACCCAAGTCCAACGTCAGGCTTTGACGCGACCACACTGACCTGACGCCAGCGCCCCCCGATTTCGGGGGGCGTCTTTCATTGCGGCCTGCGCAGATAGACGTAATAGGCGCCGTCGCCGCCATGACGGAAATGCGCGGCCGTCACCTGCTGGACCACCGCCGCCAGGGGAGGGCTGTGCAGCCAATAGGGCACCTGATGGCGCAGCGCGCCGGGCCGCGTCGGTAGCGGGCCGTGATCGCCCCGCCCCTTGCCTGTGATGACCAGCACCAGCCGCAGCCCTGACGCATGGCAGGACAGGATGAACCGCAGCAATTCCGGTCCCGCCGCGGCCAGCGTCAGCCCGTGCAGGTCCAGACGGGCCTCGGGGCGCAGCTTGCCCTGGCTCATCTTGCGATGCGTGCGGGCATCCATCCGCAGCCCGGCTTGGGCCAGACGTTCGGCCGGGGTCTGAGGGCGCGCGACGACGGGGGTGGCGGGCTTGGCCGCCTGACCGATGCGGAACCGGGGCATCGCCTGCGGCTGCGGCGGTGCGGCGGCCGGGGCGACCGCGGGCGGTGCGACGAATGCGGAAAAGGCCGCCAGATCGGCGGCCTGTCCTTTGCGCTTGGGGTCAAGCGGCTCTGCGGTTCGGGCGACGCGGGACCACAGGTCCCGGTCTTCGGGCGTCAGGCCCCTGCGCCGGCGCATCAGCTTGTCGCGACAAGCTGCCAGTTCGGATCGTCCTGGCCCATGCGGCGCGCAAAGGTCCAAGTGTCCTTCTGCTTGCGCGAAGCCTTGGGATCGCCGTCGATCACCGTGCCGTCGGCGTCGCGGGTCGCGGCGATCAACTCTCCGACGAATCGGATCGAGATCTCGGCCAGACCGGTCGCGGGGTCGAACTCGGCCGCGGCCAGCTTGGTGTCGCGGGTACCCAGATAGGTCGCCTCGACCGTCTGGCCGTTGGCCACGCGCTGGTCGATCACCGACTGGAACGCCTCTGCCACAGGATCGGACAGGAACGGGCGTACCTCGGTCAGATCGCCCCGTTCGAAGGCCATCAGAATCATCTCATAGGCGCTGCGGGCACCGCCCAGGAAATCGCGCAGCCCGAACGACGGTTCGACCCGTTTCATCGCGGCCAGCGCCTTGGCCGCGGCACCGCCGGCCTCGGCATGATCCAGGATGTCGTGATCGACCTCGTCGGCAGACCCCTCGATCACCTCGAAACGGGCGGGCGTGGTGCTGGCTGTCGGCTGGTCGACCTGCGGCGGCTCAAAGCCGTCACGCGTCCCCAGCACGTTTTTCAGCCGTAGGATCAGGAAGATCGCGATCCCGGCGAGGACGATCAGCTGAAGAAGCGGGTTGGACATGCAGGCAACCTCTGGGTCATAACGGGTCGTTGGTATCGGGCGGTCTGTGCATTATGTAGGGAGTGCATTGGCGCAAGTCCAGTTTCCGCGCCGGCAGGAAGGGGAATTCACATGCGGCTGATCGCCATGTTTCTGGTGGTGCCGATCATCGAGATCGCGCTGTTCATCCAGGTCGGGGGCCTGATCGGCCTGTGGCCCACGCTGGCGCTGGTGCTGCTGTCGGCGGTGGCCGGCGTCGCCATCATGCGCAGCCAGGGTGCGCGGGCCGGCATGCAGATCCAGCGCAGCCTGGCAGAGATGCGCGATCCGTCACGCCCGCTGGCGCATGGCGCGATGATCATCGCCGCGGGCCTGCTGCTGGTGCTGCCGGGGTTCTTCAGCGATGCCTTGGGTCTGCTGCTGCTGATCCCCGCGGTCCGGACGATGCTGATGGCGCAGCTTGCGCGCCGCGTACGGGCATCGCGGGTCCAGATGCATGCTGCGACGATGCGCCGCGACCCGCATCGCCCGCCCTATGACAAGGGCGTGATCGACGGCGAATTCGTCGTGGCCGACGAGGACGACCGCCGTCCGCCCGTCGATCTGCCGCTGGACACCGACGACACGGGCCCTTCGCGGCCGGGACGCGGGTCGGGCTGGACCCGGCATTGAGGGCAGGCGGCCGGCCTGCTACAAGCTGGGACAAATCCGCATCACAAAGGTAGGACCATGGCCGAAGAAACCCCGCAGAACGGCGCACAGCCCGCAGCAGCGGCACAGCCGCGCATGCAGATCATAGCACAGTTCATCCGCGACCTGTCCTTTGAGAACGCCGTGGCCCAGAAGGGCGCACCCCAGGGCGAGGTCCAGCCCGAGATCACCGTCCAGGTCAGCCTGGACGCCCGCAAGCGCGGCAGCGACACCCAGTTCGAGGTGATCACCAAGTACCGCGTCACCTCGACCAACAAGGGCGACGGCGCGACGCTGTTCCTGGCGGAGCTGGACTATGGCGGGGTGTTCCAGATCGAGGGCGTGCCGCAGGATCAGCTGCACCCCTTCCTGATGATCGAATGCCCGCGGATGCTGTTCCCCTATGTGCGTCGCATCATCTCGGACATGACCCGCGACGGGGGATTCCCGGCGTTCAACATGGACCCGGTCGATTTCGTGGCGCTGTATCGCCAGGAACTCGCGCGCCGCGCCCAGACCGCGCAGGCGGCACCCGCCGATCAGCGCCTGTCCTGAGGCCCGATGGCCAAGCCCGCATCGCGTGCCTGGCAGCGGATGCTGTCGGGCCGCAGGCTGGACCTGCTGGACCCGACGCCCTTCGACATCGAGATCGAGGACATCGCCCACGGTCTGGCCTTCGTCGCGCGCTGGAACGGCCAGACGCGCGGCGACTGGCCCTATTCGGTGGCCGAACATTCGCTTCTGGTGGAACAGATCTTCGACGGGCTGAACCCCGGCGGCGATCCCTGCTGGCGGCTGGCGGCCCTGCTGCATGATGCGCCGGAATACGTGATCGGGGACATGATCTCTCCGGTCAAGGCGGCATTGGGGCGGGAATACGGGGCGATGGATGAACGGCTGGCCTCGGCCATCCACCGTCGGTTCGGCCTGCCCGCGACGCTGCCCGTGGCGGTCAAGCGGCGCATCAAGGCCGCCGMCCGCGTGTCCGCCCGCCTGGAGGCCGTGACCATCGCAGGCTTTGCCCTGCCCGAGGCGCGGCGTCTTTTCCCCGTCCCCGAGGCGCAGATGCTGCCAGACCTGCAGATCACCCTGCGCCCGCCCGCCCAGACACGGGCCGCGTATCTTGAACGGTTCGGACAGCTGATTGCCCTGATCGACAAGACACGCTGATACGCAAAAGGGGGCCGCAAGGACCCCCTATCGATCACGTCGGCGATGCGTGGATCAGATCAGCAGATCGTCCAGCTCCTTGCCGCTTTCCAGGCTTTCCTGCACCCAGCGCGGTTTGCGGCCGCGACCCGTCCAGGTCATCGTCGGGTCCTGCGGGTTGGCGTATTTCGGGGCGACGGTCCCGGACTTGCGCGTCTTGGCGCCGGTCAGCTCGGACAGGTTGAAGCCATGCTCGCGCGCGGCTTCCTCGATGGCCGTCAGGGCTTCGCGCCGCTTGCGGTCCTCATAGGAGTTGATCGCGCGATCCAGCTTGGTCCGCAGGTCGCGCATTTCCTTAAGGGACATGGTGTCGAAATCGATGCTCATTGGTTCCGGTTTCTATATAGGGAATGTTAATCCCCATCCAATATAGACCGTTTTTTTAAACGTTCAATATATTTAAATCGTCATCGTGGTCCGCGTTTTGCCAGAATACGCTGCAATGTCCGGCGATGCATATGCAATCGGCGCGCGGTTTCACTGACATTACGCTCGCATTGCTCATAGACGCGTTGAATATGTTCCCACCGCACGCGATCCGCGGACATCGGGTTTTCCGGTGGCGGCGGCAGCAATTCACCGCTGGACAGCAATGCGGATGTCACGTCATTCGCGTCGGCGGGCTTTGCCAGATAATCTGTGGCACCCATCTTCACCGCGGCGACGGCCGTGGCGATGGCGCCGTATCCGGTCAGGACGATGATGCGGGCATCGGCGCGCCGTTCGCGCAGCGCCTCGACCACGTCAAGGCCGTTCCCGTCCTCCAGACGCAGGTCCACGACCGCATAGGCGGGCGCACGACGTTCGATCAGGCGCATCGCACCGGCCACGGTCAGCGAGGTTTCCGGCTGAAACCCGCGCTTTTCCATCGCGCGCGCCAGGCGGGTCACGAAGATCTCGTCATCGTCGACCAGCAGCAGCGAGGCGTCGGGGCCGATTTGTGCGTTCAACTGATCCATCTGTTGGCCTTTTCACGGAATTTAACGGCAAATGGGAAGTCGCGCGGGCAATATCAAACCCCATGCGACAAACTGCCTTATGCAGAGGCATCGGCATAACAGGCGACGGTCTCGGCAATCTGTTCGGGGGTGGTTTCGCGGGAAAAGAATTCGACCGTCTTTCCGCCGGGCATCACCAGATAGGTATTTGTCATGTGATCGACCAGATAATATTCCTGATCCTCTTCGTCATTCAGCTTGAAGTAATTGCGCCAGCCCTTGTTTACCGCGGCAATCTCCTCGTCGCTGCCAGTCAGGCCGATCATGCGGTCGGAAAACAATTCGGTATAGTCCGCCAGAACCTCGGGGGTGTCGCGGCGGGGATCGACGGTGACAAAGACGGTCTGCACATCCTCTCCGGCCTCTGTCAGCAGGACCTCGGCTTCGGCGTTTCGGGCGCTGTCCAGGGGGCAGACGTCGGGGCAGAAGGTATAGCCGAAATAGAGAAGCGTCGGCTTGTCGAAGACATCCTGGTCGGTGACACGCTGGCCGTCGTCGCGCGTCAGGGTGAAGGGTGTGCCAAAGGCGTCCATGCCCCCCGCGACGCTGCTGCTGCTGCATTGCGCGAACTGGTCGTCACCCGGACGCATGGTCAGGAAAAGCGCCCCGCCCGCCAGCACGCCGATGGCGGCCGCAGTGCCGATCAGCAGGATTTTCCGGTCCGTCATTGGCGGGCCTCCTTCGCGTGTCAAATGCCCGCATTGATCGTCCATCGGCGCGCGGGTATCAAGATCGGGCAATGTCGCAGCAAGGGTCGACGATGTCCACATCCACAGCCCCCGACGACATCGCCGATCCCGACCTGCACCAGGCCATGTCGCGGCCGATCGACACCCCCAAGGCCGAACCGATCCGCATGCGCACGCTGGTGCTGTTGCGCTGGTTCGCCATCGGCGGGCAGATGGCCGCGGTCATCGTCGCGTGGATGATGGGCATCGGCTTCGTCAAGACGCCGATCATCCTGCTGATCGCGGCGTCGATCACCATGAACCTGTGGCTGTTTTTGCGCCCGCACAAACGGACCTCTCCGGGGCGCGCGGTGCGGCAGCTGTCCTTCGACCTGGTCCAGATCTCGACGCTGATGGCGCTGACCGGGGGGATGGCCAATCCCTTCGCGCTGCTGGTGCTGGCGCCGGTCACGATCGCGGCCGCGTCGCTGAACGCGCGGCAGGTGCTGGCCCTGGGGCTGGCCACGGTGGCGCTGATCTCGGTCGCGGCGGTCTTCGGGCTGCCGCTGCGCGATCCGGACGGCCAGATCCTGCGGATGGAGCCGATTCTGGCCGTCGGCCACTGGGTCGCGCTGGTCATTGGCGTGGTGTTCTTTGCGGGCTACGCGCATCGGGTGACGGCGGAACTGTCGGACACCTCGGGCGCGCTGTTCGCGACCCAGATGGCCCTGTCGCGCGAACAGCGCCTGCAGCATCTGGGCGGCGTCGTGGCGGCCGCCGCGCATGAGATGGGCACCCCCCTGGCCACCATCAAGCTGATCGCCGGCGAACTGGCGGACGAGCTGCGCGACCGCCCCGACCTGCATGCCGATGCCATCGCCCTGCGCGACAGCGCCGACCGCTGCGCGGCGATCCTGCGCAGCATGGGGCGCGCGGGCAAGGACGACCTGCACATGCGCGCGGCCCCGCTGCGCGCCGTGCTGGAGGACGCCGCCCAGCCCCACATGGACCGCGGCCCCCTGATCGAGATCCATGCCGAAGGCCCGGTGATCCACCGCGATCCGGCCATTATCCACGCGCTGCGCAACCTGATCCAGAACGCCGTCGATTTTGCAGAAAGCCGCGTCGTGATCGAGACCCAGGTGACGCAGGGCGCGCTGGTCGTCACGGTGCGCGATGACGGGCCGGGCTATCCGCCGCATCTGCTGTCGCGGATCGGCGACCCCTATCTGACCCGGCGCGCCGAGGCGCAGCGCGGCAGCTACGAAGGGATGGGCCTGGGTCTGTTCATCGCCAAGACCCTTCTGGAACGGTCGGGCGCGCGGCTGACCTTTGCCAATGGCGGGCCGGGTGCCATGGTGTCGGTGCGCTGGCCGCTGGACCGCATCCGCGCGCATGACCGGATCGCGCTGGCACACAATCCGACCTTCGACGCCTGAGTTTCTTAACGCCCTGTTAATCAAGCCCGGATTATGGTCCCATCGAACGGAAGGGGGCGTCGGCAGTGGACATTCAGGGTGCAGGTCTTGTGGCGATGGCGGTCCTGTGCGGGACGGCGTCGGTTCTTCTGGCGGTGGCGGTGATCCGGGTCTGGGACCGCCGACAACCGGGCCAGGGCCGCGCGGCACGGGCCGGGCACGCGCTGGACGGCAAGGTGCAGCCGATGGTGTTCCTGTTCCGCGCAGCGCGCCTGGTCGACGCGACCGCCCCGGCCCGCGCGCTGCTGGACCGGATGGGCGCGCCGGATGACGACTGGCTGCGCCTGATGCGCTGGATCGGACCGCGCTTTCCCGACGCGCCCGACCGCCTGTCCATGCTGCCCCGCCTTGGCCGGATCGAGCTGGTGGGCCAGCAGGGGCGGGGCAGCGCGACCCTGCGCCTTGTGGCCGAGGATCTGGGCGACCGGCTGTGGCGCGTCAGCGTCACCGATCCGGGTGCCGAACATGCGGGCATCGTGGTCGATTCGATGTCCCTGCAGGCGATGGAGGAAGAGCTGGACCTGCTGCGCGGCGCGCTGGACCAGACACCGATGCTGGTCTGGCGCCTGGATGAGGAGGACCGCGTAACCTGGGCCAACGCCGCCTATCTGCGCCGTGCCGAGGCCCGGTCCGACGAGGCGCTTGGTTGGCCCCTGCCCCGCCTGCTGGACGCGCCGCGCCCCGTGCCGGGTGCGGGCACCGCCMCCCGCCGCGCCGGACTGGAGGATCAGGGCGCGGTGTCCTGGTACGACTGCCACAGCCACCGCATGGGCGACGAGGTGATGATGTTCGCCCTGCCCGCGGACGCCGCCGTGCGCGCCGAACGCAGCCTGCGCGATTTCGTCCAGACCCTGACCAAGACATTCGCCGACCTGCCAATCGGGCTGGCGATCTTCGACCAGGGCCGGAACCTGCAGCTGTTCAACCCGGCGCTGATCGACCTGACGAACCTGCCGACGGGCTTCCTGACCGCGCGGCCGTCGCTGTTCGATTTCCTGGACCAGCTGCGCGAACAGCGCATGGTGCCCGAACCCAAGGACTATCGCAGCTGGCGACAGCACATGGCCAATCTGGAAAGCGCCGCCGCCAACGGCCACCACGTCGAAACATGGTCCCTGCCGGGCGGTCAGACCTATCGCGTGACCGGCCGCCCCCATCCCGACGGCGCGGTGGCCTTCCTGTTCGAGAACATCACCTCCGAAATGTCGCTGACCCGCGAATTCCGGGCAGAGCTGCTGCTGGGCGCGCATGTCTTGGACGGGCTGGAGGACGGGCTGGTGGTCTTTTCGGACGCAGGCCAGCTGGTCCTGTCGAACCAGGCCTATCGCGGCTTGTGGGGCGCGCCGCCCGAAAGCCTGGCCGATGCCATCGCCMCCTGGGAGGCCGCGGCCCCCGCCGGGCGGGGCTTTGCGGCACTGCGCGACGCGCTGAACCATGCCGATGCCCCGCGGGCCAGCGGCGCGATGGCCGGCCCCCAGGGCCAGCTGCTGGGCTGGACCGTCACCATCCTGTCGGGCGGGCGGCGGATGCTGCGTTTCGGCATCGCTTCGGGACAGGTGATGTCCCAGGGCCTGCTCCATGACACGCGCCCCCTGTCCAGCGCGATCGGCGCCGACTGATCAGTAGTCGCGCTCGAAGAACACCCCAAGCGAGCTGCCGCCGTCGCTGCCCACCGATCCGCGCGCCCGCAGCGACTGCGTGATGTCCAGGTTCAGGTTGATCGACGACCGCCCCCCCTCGCCCACCGAGACGTCGGTATAGACGTTCTCGGACAGATAACGACCGGCACGCAGTTCGATGTTGCCTTCGTCGTCGGTCGTCAGGTCCAGGTCGTCCAGGCCCGCGCTTTCGCGCAGGTTGCTGATGATTCCGTCACCGCCGCGCCCGGCCAGTACCGCGATGGCATTGGCCAGCTGTGCCGCCTGAAGCGGGCTGATGCTGTCCAGCCCCCGCCCGAACAGCAGCTGGGACAGCACCTCCTCCTGCGGCAGTTCCGGAGAGGATTCGAAGGTGATGTCGGGGTCGCGGACCTCTCCGTCGATGATGATGCGGGTGGTGATCTCGTCGCGCTCGGTCTCGGCGACCAGGCGAATGACGGGGATCAGGCTACCCTGCAGCTCGACCAGACCCTCGGTCAGGTTGAAGCGACTGCCCAGCAGGTCGACCCGACCGCGAATCAGCTGCAGGTTACCGATGGGGATCGCGTTGCGGGCGGTGCCTTGGATGCGGAAGCCGCCGCCCAGTTCCGCGTCGATCCCGCGGCCGCGGATGAACACCCGGTTGGGCGCATTGATGACCAGGTCCAGCGCCGGCGGTCGTCCCGGCGTGGCCGGCGGCCCCGACATGCCCGCGTCGCGCGAGGCCTGGCTGGGATAGGGCTCCAGCCCGGCCTTGGCGCGCGTGGCGCGGACCGGCGGGCGCTGGTTGCCGACATGGGTGATGTCGGGGATCGCCCGCGCGCCGCCCAGGCCGGTCGAGGGGATTCGGATCTCGGTCTCACCCAGGTCGATGCGGCCGGACAGGGTCTGGCCGGTCGCGGCCGTTCCGCTGAAGCGGACCTGCCCGTCGATGATCGTCTGGTACAGGTTCGGGTCGCGCAGCACGACCTGCGCCAGCGCGACCGAGATGTCGGTCGCCCCGTTCGTCAGGTCCACCGGCCCGGAGAGCGTCACCCGCCCCCCGGCCGAGACGTTGGCCGCCCCGTCGATCTGCAGCCGCCCAGACTGGAACCCGGCGGTGACGTCGATCCCGTCCAGCCGCACGCCCAGGCCCGGATCGGCCAGCTGGCCGTTGGTCAGCCGCACCTGTCCCGACACCGCCTGCAGCGACGGGGCGCCCTGGACACGCAGGTTGATCGCCAGCGGGCCCGACACGCTGCGGGTCCGCAGGGTCGTGTTGGCCAGCGCGGAATCCGCGCTGCCATTGACGCCCAGATCGACGGTCGATCCGTCGCGGGCGGCGGTGCCCGCAATGTGCAGGTCGGTGCTGCCCGGCGCGGTGGCGCGCAGGTCGACCGCAAAGGACGGGCCCTCCTCGCGCACGGTTCCGGTCACCGCGACGGCGCCCGGAAATTCGGGGACGATCAGTCCCAGATCGGCCAGCCGCGCGTTCAGGTTGATGCCCGTCGCGGGCGCCCCGTCCGCGGTCACCTGCAGTTGCGGGTTGGTCACGTTCAGCCGCTGGACCGAGATGCCCTGCGCCCCCTGGCTGGCGGCCACATCGAACCGGGTCTGCCCCGTCAGGATCGGATCGATCCGCGGCTGGCCCAGGGACAGGCCGCTGGCGGTTCCGGTGGTCYCGATCCGGCGCGTGGTGCCGTCATCGGTCAGCCGCGCGTCGGCCTGGACCGCGCCGCTGATGCCGTTGCCCAGGAACCGCAGATCGCCCGCGTTCAGCGTGGCTGCGACATCGGTCGCCCCGGCGCCGACCTGGCCCGTGGCACTGGCCGACAGGCGCGGGTTCTCGACCTGCGCGGTGTCGATGGTGAAGATGCCGCCCTGTTCGGTGCCGGTCACGGACAGCCGCGTCTCATCCGCAAGGGCGCCGTCCACCTGCGCCTGGCCGAAGGACAGGTCGCGCCCGGTCCCGGTCACGGCCAGCCTGCGGATGCCGTCGCCGGCCTCGGCAAAGCTGCCCTGCGCCTGCAGGCTGCCGCGCCATCCCGGCCCGAAGGGCGCCAACGACGCGACGTTCACGTCGCCGGTCAGATCGGTGACGCCCGGACCATAGGTTCCCTGCACCACCGCGCGCATCTGGTCATTGGTCAGCCGGCCCTCGGTGATCGTCACGACCCCCTCGCGTTCCGACGCCTGCAGCGCCAGCTGGGTCGTCCCGGTCAGCGCGCCATCCGTCCCCGTCGCGCCCAGGGATAGGTCCTGTCCGCTGCCGGTGACGTCGATCAGCCGTGCGCCATCCTCCTCGCGCAGCGTGGCGCGGGCCTGAAATCCGCCCGCCCAATCGGCGCGGATCGAGGACAGGTCAACGACCGCCACCTGCGCGACGGCGTCCAGCGCGCCTTGGGCAAAGCTGCCCTGCGCATCCGCGCTCAGCTGCGGGTTGGCCAGCCGGAAATCCTCCAGCTGAAAACCCTGCGCCGTCTGCAGCGCGCTGGCGGTCAGCTCGGTCTGCCCGCTCAGCGCATTGTCCAGCGCCTCGATGCCGATGCGCAGATCCTGGGCCTGCCCGTTCAGGGTCAGGCGGCGCTGGTTCTGCGGTCCGGTGACCTCGGCCGTGGCATCCAGCGACCCGCCCAGTTCGGGGCCGGCATCCGCCAGCGACGGCATGGACACCTGCGCGCGCAGATTGCTGGAGGTCGAATTGATCAGGCCCTGCGCGGTCGCGGTCAGGCGGCTGGCGTTGACGCGGAAATCCTCGACCTCAAGGCCCAGCTCGTCGCGGCGCGCCTGCAGCAGGATCGTGGATTCGCCGTCCAGCAGCCGGTCCAGCTGCGGCTGGTCCAGCGCGATGTCGCGGCCCGACACGCGCGCGTCGATGTCGAAGCTGCGGTTCAGCAGGACGTAATAGCCCTCGACCGTGGCATCCGCGCTGCCGGTCAGCGGCCGGCCCGCGACGCCCGACAGGCGCGTCAGATCGGTATACCGGGCACCTGCATCCACCGACAGCGTGATGCCGCTGCCCAGGCCCGAGACCAGGAAGTTGCCGTCCAGACCGTAATCCGCGCCGCGGACCCGCAGGTTGGTGATGTCGACCGCGTTGCCGGGGGTAAAGTTGAACCCGGTCCGCCCCTCGATCTGCGTGCCCACGGCCTCGGCCAGGGACGCGTCGTCGAAATCCAGATCGCGGGCGGCAAAATCGATGGCGCCGATGACCTCGGACAGGGCGCCCTTGTCCAGGAAGATCTGGCCGCGCCCGGCCAGGTCCAGCACGCCAAGCGCCACCCCGTCCAGCTTCAGCGCGCCGATGCCCCCGTCCAGGCGCCAGCCGTCGCTTTGCGCCGCGTCATAGTCAAAGGTCAGCCGCCCGGAATCCACCGTCGCCCCCTCGCCCGCGAAGGGCAGCGGGACGGGCACCTGCGGGGCGCCCGCGTCGCGGCCCAGCATCACCTGCAGGTTGGCCTGCTGGGGCGCGGACTGGTCGTTCGTCGACAGCGACCCGGCAATGCGCAGCGCCTCGGTGCGGATGTCCAGACGCGGAATGTCCAGGCGGCCGGTCTCGGCCCGCCAGCCTTCGGCCAGCAGCTGGGTGTCCTGGCCAAAGAAGGCCCGGTCCTGCGGGCGCAGCAGCGACGCGACATCGCCGCCCAGCTGGAACCGGAATCCGGTGCCGGGGGTGCCGTCGGCGCCGGTCTGGCCGTTGGCGCTGACCTTTCCGGTGATGCGGGGCTGGCCGTTCGTGGCCAGACGGATGTCGGCGGCGAAATCGCGGATCTGGCCCTCGCCGCTGATCTGGGCGGTCAGGGCGGGCTTGTCATAGATGCCGACAAGGTTGGCCAGCAGGCCGTCGGCGGCCTCGTCCAGGCCCAGGTTCAGGCGCAGGATCTGCGTCTCGTTGGCATAGCCTGCGTCCAGCACGAACTGGCCGCGCGGGCCGTCCAGGCGGTCGACGGTCAGCTGGGCCGTGCCCTCGCCCCCCTCAAGGCTGATGCCGCCCGAGATGCTCAGCGCGGCCTCGACCCCGATGACCGGTTCGCCCAGCATCACGCGGTCGGCGCGGATCTGTTCGATGTTCAACGACACGGGCAGTTCGGGCAGCGCAAAGACCGGCGCCTCGGCCTGCACGGCCGGTTCGTCCGACTGTGGCAGGCGGGGCAGCAGGATCTCGTCGGCGGACAGCTCCGCGATCTCGATCCGGCGGCGCAGCAGGGCGCTGCGGTTCCACTGGATCGCGCCGTTGCGCAGGGTCAGATAGGCGCCGTCCTCGTCCGAGATGCGCAGTTCGGTGAAGGTCGCGCGCGAGGACAGCGCGCCCTGGAACCCCTCGATCACCACCTGGCGCCCCTCTCCGGACAGGTTGCTTTCCAGCAGTCCGGTCAGAAATCCGCGGTCGCTGTCGGCCTCGGCGCTGATCTCGGCGGCGCTTTGGCCCAGCACGGCCATCGGGAACAGGACGACAAAGGCGGTGATCCAGAACTTGCGCATCAGAATGCCTGCCCCAATCCAAGGTAAAGTTGCACGCCGTTGCCGGTGTCGCCGCTGACTGGCCCGGCCACGTCGAACCGCAGCGGTCCGATCGGCGTGTCATAGCGCACGCCCAGACCGGCGCCCGCGTGATCGTCGCCCTCGCCGCCGAAGGCGTCGCCCGTCCAGACCTGGCCGTAATCGGCAAAGGCCACGACGCCGATCTTCTCGCGCACCTGGACGCGGAATTCGGCCGTGGCGCTGGCGACCGACAGGCCGCCGGTCTTGATCGGGCCGTCCGGGCCCGCGATCTCCTCGACCCCCAAGGACTGATAGGGATGGCCGCGCACCGTGCCGCCCCCGCCCGAGAAGAACAGATAGTTGCGCGGCGTCGTGGCAAGCTCGCTGCCAAAGACCGACCCCGCCCGCGCCCGGCCCGCCAGGGTGAACCGGTCATCGGCGCCGAACGACCGGAAGGCCCGCCCCTCGGCCAGGGCGCGCATGCCGGAACTGGTGTCCTCGAATCCGGCAAAGGGCGTCACCTCGGCGGACAGATAGAAGCCGCGCTTGGCGTTGTTCTGATCCTCGCGGCGGTCCCAGATCACGTCCATCGGAAGGGCCAGGACCTTGAAGTCGGTGCGCCCGTTGGCGTCGAAGACGCGCGAGTACTGGTATTCCAGCGCCGCGTCGGCGGTCAGGCGATCGCTGAAGATGTGGTTCAGACCGAAACCCAACGTCGCCAGGTCCTCGTCGTAATCCTCCTCGCGCATCTGGGCCACCTCGGCCTCGACATAGGCGGTGGTGTCGGGGGTGATCGTAGCGGGGCGTTCCAAACGGATCGTCAGCTCGTCGTCGCGGTCGCTGGTCTCGGATCCGATGTCCTTGATCCGCCCGTCGATGCGCAGACGCTCGCCCCCGCCCAGCAGGTTGCGGTGCATCCAATAGGCCGACACCAGCGCCCCGTCCGTGGTCGAGATCTCGGCGCCGGCCCCGATGCGCCGGGGGGGCTGTTCGACCACGGCCAGGTCCACGTCCAGCGTGCTGCCGGGGCTCAGCGTCTCTGCCTCCTGCAGGGTGATCGCCGAGAACACGCCGGTGCGGCGCAGGCGCTGGCGGACGGTGTCCAGTTCCTGGGGGTCGAAGCGCTCTCCCTCGGGGAAGCCGGCGATCTTGCGCAGGCGGCGTTCGTTCAGGCGCTGGTTGCCGCTGACGGACATGCGCCCGAAGGTGACGGCCGGGCCGGGTGACAGGGCGATGCGGCTGTCGACCTGATCGGCGTCGTGATCGGCCACGATCTGCTGGTCGGCGACATCGGCCTTGGCATGGCCATAGGCGCGCCAGCCGTCCACGCCCGCCAGGGCCGTGCTGCGCATGACGCCGGTGCCCGCGATCTCGCCCGTGGCGTATTCGTCCGGGATCTCGGTGCCGGGGGCCACCGGGGCCATCTGGGCGCGCGAGAAGCGGAAGACCGGGCCGGGATCGACGGTCACGACGACACGGGACACCTGGGCGGGCGCGTCCAGGGGCGCCACCTCGGCGGCCTCGACCCCGTCCAGGGTGATGGTCACGGCGCCGTCGTAGAACCCCTGATCGTACAGCAGGCCCAGGATGCGGGCGTAATCGCCGCGCGCGGCCGCCAGCACGTCCTGTCCGGTGGTGCGATCCTCGTTCAGCGCGCCGGTCAGCAGCAGCGACTGGCGGATCTGGCGGGTCAGCCCCTCGTCCCCGCCGGCGACCTGCACGTCCAGCGCGACGGGCCCCTCGGATTCGCTGCTGCCGCCGAACAGGCCCGAGAACGGAGAGCTGCTTTGCGCCATCGCGGCACCCGCCACGCCAAGCGCCGTCCCTGCCACCAGGATCGCCCTAAGATATGCCCGCATCGCCTGCCCCGTCTTTTTGCTTGCGGCAATTCAAACAGGATCGACGGGGCGAATCCAGCAATCTTTGGGGATTTTCCCGGATTGGCAGTTAACCTTTGCGGGACCGGCGAAGCCTAGCTCAGGGCCGCCAGGCAGCCGTGCAGCGCCGCCATGTCGTCGCGGATCAGAAAGACCGGCGTGTTTTCAGGGATATGGCGCATGTGGCTTTCCGCCAGGAAGGCCGGTTCGAACAGCGCCATCCGGTCGGCGATGCTGCGGCCCACGCTGCCGGCCAGGAACAGCCCCTCCAGCGGCATGAAGCGCAGCGACAGTTCGCGGCACAACAGCCCGACCAGTTCGGCGAACAGGTCATAGGTCGCGACGGCCGCCGGATCGCCCGCCTCGGCGGCGCGGGCGACGTCCTCGCTGCGCATGGGGGCGGTGCCGGTCATCGCGGCATGCAGGCGCGACAGGCCGCGGCCCGCGAACGTCTCCTCGGTCGAAAAGAAGCCGGCCGCGGCGTCGGTGCCGACGCGGTCCTGCAGGCGGGCCATGATGTTGGCGGGCAGATGGGTGTGCCCCTCCTCGGCCTCAAGGACGGTGATCGCGCCGCCGGGCAGCACGCGCACCGCGCAGACGTTGAAGCCGGTGCCCAAGCCCACGACCAGCGCCTGCCCGTTGCGGGCGCGGGTCACGGGGGCCGCGCGCAGCGTGCCCAGCTGTTCGCCCGCCAGCGACGGGGTGGAATAGCCAAGCGCCGACAGGTCGTTGATCAGCCTCACCTGGTCGGCATCGGTCAGCCGCGCCAGGTTGTCCTCGTCAAAGGACCAGTCGCGGTTGGTCAGCCGCGCGCGTCCGCCGCTGACCGGTCCCGCCACGGCGATGCACATGGACGAGATGTTGGGCTGGTGCTGTTCCGCCATGAACTGGCGCACCACGTCGTCGAAGCTGGCAAAGTCGTCGCCCTTGAAGCGGGTGACCGTGCCGGCGTCGATGGACCCGTTGCGCGCGATCGCCATCCGCGCATTGGTTCCGCCCACATCGCCCAGAAGCATCGCCATGCTGTCACCCCTTCTCAGTTCAGCCGTTCCCCGTCCTTAGGCGAGAAGTACGACACTTTCGAGAGGTCGAATGCCAGCGGAAACGGCTGGCGCGCCCGGACGGCGCTTTCCGCGCGCAGCCGCGCGGTGACCGCCTTGCCGCCCAGATGGGTCACGGCGAAGGTGTCGGCCCCCGCCGGTTCGACGATCTCGATCATCACGTCGCCGCCCGCACCCTGCGCGGTTCCGGGCAGATGGGCGTTGCCCGTCGCCTCGTGGATGTCCTCGGGGCGCACGCCCAGGACGATCTGGTCGGGCAGGTCGCGGGCCACCGGGTCGGTGATGACCAGCGGCGTGTCGCCGGGACGGTCGATCTCGATCCGGGTCTGGCCCGCCTCGGACCGGACGCGGGCCGGGATCAGGTTCATCGCCGGGCTGCCCATGAAATCGGCCACGAACATGTTGGCGGGCTTGTTGTAGATCTCGGCCGGCGTGCCGATCTGCTGGATCACGCCGCCCTTCATGACGACGATCTTGGTGGCCAGCGTCATCGCCTCGATCTGGTCATGGGTCACATAGACGATGGATGCGTTCAGGTCCTGGTGCAGCTTCTTGATCTCGGTCCGCATGGACACGCGCAGCTTCGCGTCCAGGTTCGACAGCGGCTCGTCGAACAGGAACAGCGCGGGGTCGCGGACCAGGGCGCGGCCCATGGCGACGCGCTGGCGCTGGCCGCCCGACAGCTGGCCCGGCTTGCGGTCCAGAAGCGGTTCGATCTGCAGCTGGCGCGACACCTCGGCCAGCTTGGTGGCCTGGGTGGCCTTGTCGACGCCGCGCACCTTCATGCCGAAGGTGATGTTCTTGGCGACCGACATCGTCGGGTAGAGCGCATAGGACTGGAACACCATCGCGATGTCGCGGTCCTTTGGGCTGACGCCCGTCACGTCGCGGTCGGCGATGCGGATGGCGCCGCCGGTGATCGGCTCCAGCCCCGCGATGCAGTTCAGCAGCGTGGACTTGCCGCAGCCCGACGGGCCGACCAGCACCAGGAAGTCGCCCTCGTCGATGCTGATGTTGATGTCGTGCAGAATATGGGTGTCGCCATAGGCTTTCTGCAGGTGGTCGATTTCCAGAATGGGCATGGCTTATCCCTTGACGCTGCCGGCGGTCAGGCCGCGGATGAAGTATTTGCCGGCGACGACATAGACCAGCAGCGTGGGCAGGGCGGCGATGATCGCCGCGGCCATGTCCACGTTGTAGGCTTTGACGCCGGTGGTGGAGTTGACGATGTTGTTCAGGGCGACGGTCACGGGCTGCGACCCGGCCCCGCTGAAGCTGACGCCGAACAGGAAGTCGTTCCAGATCTGCGTGAACTGCCAGATGACCGACACGGTGATGATCGGCAGCGAGATGGGCAGGAAGATCGACCAGAAGATGCGGAAGAACCCTGCCCCGTCGACCTTGGCCGCGCGCACCAGTTCCTGCGGGATGGTGACATAGTAGTTGCGGAAGAACAGCGTGGTGAAGCCCAGGCCATAGATCACGTGGACGAAGATCAGCCCCGGGATGGTGCCCGCAAGACCCATCAGGCCCAGCATCTGCGCCATCGGCAGCAGCACCACCTGGAACGGGATGAAGCAGCCGAACAGGATCGCGGCAAAGAACAGGTTCGCGCCGCGGAACCGCCACTGGGCGAAGACATAGCCGTTCAGCGCGCCGATGATGGTCGAGATCATCACCGCGGGCACGGCCATCAGGACGCTGTTCCAGAAGAACGGGCGCAGGCCCTCGCACTGGGTGCCGGCGCAGGCGGACGACCAAGCCTCGGCCCAGGGGGCGAAGGTGATCTCTCGCGGCAGGGCCAGCAGGCTGCCGGTGCGGATCTCCTCCAAGGATTTCAGCGATGTCGTCAGCATGACGAACAGCGGCATCAGATAGAACAGGGCGAACAGGATCAGGATCCCGTACAGGCCCCACCGCAGCACGGTCTTACTTGTCATGGCGCGGCCTCAATTCGCTGTAGAGATAGGGAACCACGATGGCGAAGATGACCATCATCATGATCATGGCGCTGGATGCCGCCTGCCCCAGGTCGCCGCGCGAGAACGCCATGGCGTACATGTAGGTCGCGGGCAGGTCGGTGGCATAGCCCGGTCCGCCGCCGGTCAGCGCGATGACCAGGTCGAACGCCTTGATCGCCAGGTGCGCCAGCACGATGAAGGCCGACAGGAAGATCGGCGCCATCGTCGGGATGATGATCGCGGAATAGATGCGGTGCGTGGGAATGCCGTCGACCTGGGCCGCGCGGATGATCTCGGTGTCGACCGAGCGCAGTCCGGCCAGGAACAGCGCCATCACGAACCCGGATGCCTGCCAGACGGCCGCCAGCACGACGGTATAGATCGCCATTTCGGGCTTGATCAGCCAGTCGAAGGTGAAATTCTCGAATCCCCAGCCGCGGATCGCCTGCTGGATGCCCAGGCCCGGGTTCAGGATCCATTTCCAGGCGGTGCCCGTCACGATCAGCGACAGCGCCATGGGATAGAGATAGATGGTGCGCAGGACGCCCTCGGCCCGGATCTTCTGGTCCAGGAAGATCGCCAGCATCAGCCCGATCGCCATCGAGATGACGATGAACAGGGCGCCGAAGATGAACAGGTTGTTCATCGCCACGTCCCAGCGGGGGGCGTCGAACAGCCGCTGATATTGCGTGATACCGTCCAGTTCATAGCGCGGCATCAGCCGCGAGCGGGTGAAGCTGATCCAGGCCGTCCAGGCGATGAAGCCATAGACAAAGACCAGGATCGCCACGAAGGACGGCGCCAAGACGACCTTGGGCACGTTGCGTTCAAGCCATTCCATTTCCGGTAAACCCCCAAAGAAAAACCCCGCGCCCGCGATCCGGGGCGCGGGGTCGTCAGGCCGTGATCACATCGCGTTGGCGACGGCGTCGGCCAGTTGCGCCACGGCGTCGTCCGACGACATGTCGCTGTTGAAATGCGCGGTCACCACGTCGGTGATCGCACCGGCCGGCGCGCCGCGCAGCGCCATGCCATGCGCATAGCTGGGCAGCAGAGAGCCGTTTTCCGCATCCGCGGTCATGTCGGCGTTCGACTGCTTGGCGCAGTCGTCGAAGTCGTCCAGCGCCACGTCGGTACGGGCCGGGATCGAGCCCTTGTTCAGGTTGAACGTCTTCTGGAAGTCCGGGCCCATGATCAGGCTGGCCAGAAGGGCCTGGCCCTGCTGCTTGTCCTCGCCGTCCAGCTCGAAGAAGGCGAAGCTGTCGACGTTGTAGAGAAAGCCCTCGCCCGGGGTGGGCGCGCAGACGAAGTCGACGCCCGGCTGCTTGCCGGCGGCCAGGAACTCTCCCTTGGCCCAGTCGCCCATGATCTGGAAGGCGGCCTCGTTGTTCATGACCATGGCCGTGGCCAGGTTCCAGTCACGACCCGAGAAGTTGTCGTCGACAAAGCCGCGGATGGTCCGCATCTGGTCGAAGACCTGCTTCATCGTGTCCGAGGTCAGCGCCTCGGGGTCCAGATCGACCAGCGCCTGCTGATAGAATTCCGGCCCGCCCAGGCCAAGAACGACCGTCTCGAAGATGGTCGCGTCCTGCCAGTTCTGACCGCCATGGGCCAGGGGCGTGATGCCCGCGGCCTGCAGCTTTTCGGCCGCGGCGTTGAACTCTTCCCAGGTCGTCGGCATCTCGATGCCGTTCTCGTCCAGGATCTGCTTGTTGCCCCAGATCCAGTTCACGCGGTGGACGTTCACCGGTGCGGCGCACCACTGGTCCTCGCACTTCATGTGGGCGGCGATCTGCGCGGGCAGGACGGCGTCCCAGCCGTTCTCCTCGGCAACAGTGCCGATGTCGGCCAGACCGGTCTCCTCGTACCATTCCTGGATCGCGGGGCCCTTCAGCTGAACGGCGGTCGGCGCGTTGCCGGCCAGAACGCGGGCGCGCAGTGCGGTCATCGCGGCGTCACCGCCGCCGCCGGCCACGGGCATGTCGGTCCAGGTGCCGCCCTCGGCCGCGAACTGCTCCTGCAGGACGGCGACCGATTTCGCCTCGCCGCCGGACGTCCACCAGTGCAGCACCTCTGCGGTGGGTTCGGCCATCGCCGGCGCAGCCAGCATCACGGCGGTCGAAGCCGCCAGAACGGATTTGATGTTCATGGATCCTCCCAGATCTATCCCGCGCGGATTCGGTGATCCGCGTGTGGGTCGATCATGCCGCAAGCCCAGTCATGTCCGCAACGCAGTGCAGCCATGCGCCCGGCAGTTTTCGCAGCGTTACGTTACAAACTGTTACGTAACCCCTTCCTGCGATGCTAGATCACGGATCGGAGGACCGTTGATGAGCCTGCACCGCCTTCTGCTGGTCGAGGATGACGCCGACATGGCCGCCATGCTGGCCGCCTATCTGCAGCGCCACGGCCTGCACGTGACGCGCGCCGACAGCCGCGCGACCGCGCTGGCCGCGCTGCGTGGCGGCCGGGTGGACCTGATCCTGCTGGACGTGTCCCTGGGCGATGACGACGGCGTGGCGATCTGCGCCGAGATCCGCGAGGCGCAGGACGTGCCCATCATCATGGTCAGCGCCCTGTCCGCCGACCACCAGCGCATGGCCGGCTACGAGGTCGGTGCGGACGACTATATCGCCAAACCTTTCAACCCCGACCTGCTGCTGGCGCGCATCCGGGCGGTGCTGCGCCGCGCGGGCCGCGCTCCCAGCCTGTCCCACCGCAAGCGCGACAGCGTGCTGCGGTTCGCGGGCTGGCGCTATGACGCGCGGCGCGACGAGGTGACCGCCCCCGGCGGCTGGCAGGTCAGCCTGTCGTCGCGCGAAACCGCGCTGCTGCGGGTGTTCCTGGCCAATCCGCTGATCCCCCTGACCCGCGACGAGATCGCCGCCGCGCTGGACGACGACGAGGCGGCCGAGGGGCGCGCGATCGACATGCTGGTCGGCCGGCTGCGTCAGAAGACCGACCCGGCGCTGATCCGGACCGAACGCGGGCTGGGCTATGTGCTGTCGGCCGAGGTCGCGCGTGACGCTGACTGACCGCCTGTCGCTGCGGGTGGTGGCAAGCCTGTGGGTCGTGCTGGCGATGCTGGCGGGCGGCGGGTCGGTCTGGCTGTGGACCGCCAGCGACGCGGCCTGGGACGCGCATCTGAACCGCGCCTATATCGCCGGTCTTGCGCTGGCCGACAGCCTGGAGGCGGGCAGCGCCCTGCCCCAGGGCCTGTCTCAGGTCCAGCTGCGCGCCGCGCCCGACCTGCCGCCCGGCTGGCGGCAGACGGTGATCACCCTGACCGGCGGCGGCAGGCCCGACCTGTCGCAGGGCGCGCGGCTGTCGGTGCGCATCCAGTCGCCCGACCTGACCTATCCCGCGGCCGAGGTGCAATCCGTCGGCGGCGGCAGCCAGGCCGCGGGCCTGGCCTCGATCACCCGCACCCTGGCACGGTTCTGCAGCGAGCCGCGGCTGTTCGTCCAGCAGGACACCGGCCCATGGATCCGCGTGGACGGTGCGCCCGTCTGGGGCTGCCAGGCCGCGCCGCCCGACCGCCGCCTTCTGGCTGGCGCGCTGGCCCTGGGGGCGCTGGCCCTGCTGCTGGGCTGGGTGGCGGGGGTCGCGGGGGCGTTCACCGCCTTTGCGGCCGCGCTGTGCTATCACCGCGCCCGCACCGCCGCCCTGCCCGTCGGCGGCGTGATCGAGCTGCGCCAGACCGCCGAGGCCGTGAACGCCTATGTCGCCCAGGACCGCGCCGCGCTGGAGAATCGGGCCCTGGTCCTGTCGGGGGTCAGCCACGACCTGGGCACTCCCGCCACCCGTCTGCGCCTGCGCAGCGCGATGATCGAGGATGCCGCCCTTCGCGACCGCCTGGACCGCGACATCGACGAGATGACGACGATGATCGACGGCGTCCTGACCTATACTCGTGCCGAGATCGGGGCCGAACCGTTCCGCCAGCTGTCCCTGACATCTCTGGCCGAGGCGGTCGTGGCCGATTACCAGGACGTGGGCCTGCCCGTGACGCTGCGCCAGTCGTCGCTGCCCCCTGCCCGCGCCGGCACGCTGTTTTCACGAACCACCAGCCGTCCGACGGTGGACAGCCACGCCCTGCTGATGCGCGGCCAGCCCACCGCGCTGCGCCGCGCGTTGTCCAACCTCATCGACAACGCGTTGAAATACGGGCGCGAGGCGCAGGTGCTGACCGGCGGCGACGCGGACGAGGCCTGGATCTCGGTCACCGACCGCGGATCGGTCCTGACCGAGGACGACTTGGCGCGCCTGACAGGGGCCTTTCAGCGCGGAGAGAATGCCGGCACCGCCAGCGGCGTCGGGCTGGGCCTGGCCATCGTGTCGACCATCGCCGCGCAGCATGGCGGACGGCTGGAATTCCACCGCGCGCCGCAGGGTCTGGAGGCCCGCCTGGCACTGGCGCGCAGTTGGGCGTAAGAGGGGCCGACGGAACTCTTGCGAACAAAACCGCGTTTTGTTGGGGAATTCGCAAGAAAGGCTATCATCATGACCCGTGCAGACCGCATCACCCGCCTTGGCTGCGCCGGCGTCGTGGCGCTGCTCAGCGTCACGCCGGCGTTGTCGGCCAGCCCCAATCAGCCGGTTCAGGGCTGGAGCGCGATGCAGGGCATCGAGCCTGCCGCCCTGCTGGAGGACATCCAGACCATGCCGGTGTCGGAAATGGCCGTCGACGACCAGCCCTATTGCGCCGATGATGCGGAAATCGCCGCGACGCTGGAACAGGATTTCGCGGAACATCCCGTCGACATGACGGGCGTGCAGGGCACGCAGCTGTGGGGGTCCGATCAGCTGGGGACATGGACACTGGTCGCGCCGCGCGATGATCAGACCAGCTGCATCATCGCCAGCGGCATCGGCTTCAGTGATGACCGCAGCACGCAGGCCTATTTCCAGGTAGGAGGGTTGTAATCAGCCCACGCGACGCAGGAAGGCCCGTGTGCGGTCGTCCTGCGGATTGCCGAAGATCTGCGCAGGCGGCCCCTGTTCCACGATCCGCCCACCTTCCATGAAAACCACCCTGTCCGCAATTTCGCGGGCAAATTGCATTTCATGGGTCACGATCAGCATGGTCTGGCGTCCATCAGCAATGCGGCGGATCAGGTCCAGAACCTCGCCCACCCATTCGGGATCCAACGCGCTGGTCGGTTCGTCGAACAGCATCAGGTCCGCGTCCAGCGCCATCGCGCGACCGATGCCGACGCGCTGCTGCTGACCGCCGGACATGGCCGCCGGATAGCTGTCGCCCCGATCCGCCAAGCCGATCTGGGCCAGAATGTCATCCGCCCGCGCCCGCGCCTTGTCGGCGGGCCAGCCGCGCACGGTGGTCAGCCCCTCGGTGATGTTCCCGCGGGCGGTCTTGTTGGCGAACAGCGCATAGTTCTGGAACACGAACCCCGTCCGCCGCCGCAGGCCCAGGATCTGCGCCTTGGTCGCGCGTGCGGCATCGACCGTCACGTCGCCCATGCGGATCGTGCCCTGATCGGGCGTGTCCAGCCAGTTCAGGCAGCGCAGCAGGGTCGATTTTCCTGTCCCGGACGGCCCGATAATCGCCACGCGTTCCCCCGGCTCCAGGCACAGGTCGATGCCGTCCAAGACGGTGTTGTCGCCAAAGCGCTTGACGAGTCCGGTGATCTCGATCTGACAGCTCATCGCGCGACGGCCTTTCCAAGGCTGGATTCCAGCCGGCGCTGGCCGACCGACAGGGTTTCGACGATCACCCAATAGAACAGCGCGACCACCAGGAACGCCTCCAGGTACAGAAAGCTGCCTGCGGCCTCCTTCTGGGCGGCGCCCATCATCTCGGTCACCCCCAGGGTGAAGGCCAGCGAGGTGCTTTTGATCATGTCGATGAAATAGTTCATCAGCGTCGGCGCCGCGGTCCGTGCGGCCTGGGGCAGGATGATCCGGCGCAGAAGCTGTCCCTGGGTCATGCCGATGGAGGCTGCGGCCTCCCACTGGCTGCGGTCGACGCCCAGGATGGCGCCGCGGATGCTCTCGGCCATATAGGCCGAGAAATGCAGCGTCAGGCCGATGATCGCGGCGGTGACGCCGTCGATGCCGGTCATCGCCGGCACGATCTGGGGCAGGCCGAAATAGAACAGGAACAGCTGCACCAGCAGCGGCGTGCCGCGGAAGAAGCTGATGAACACCGCCACGATGCGGTCCAGGGCCGGCACGCGCAGCACGCGCACGATGGCCAGCGCCGACCCCAGGGTCAGCGCCGCCACCATCGCGACGATCGCCATGAACAGCGTCAGCGGCACATAGCCGGCGATGACCGGGACCAGGTCCCACATGTAGGCGGTGTCCAGAGGCCGCATGTTACTGCGACACGGGCTGCGTCACGTCGGCATCCAGCCATTTCTGAGAGATCTCGGCCAGGGTGCCGTTCTCCTTCAGGGTGGTGATGGCCGCGTCAACGCGGTCGCGCAGCGCCTGACCGGCCTCGTCGTTGCGGAAGGGCAGGGCGTTCCTGATCTCCGAGAAGGGCTCTCCGGCCAGTTCCAGCGGCAGCGGGCTCTGCGCGATCACCTGGGCCGAGGACACGCGGTCCATGACGAAGGCATCGACCCGGCCCAGCGCCGTGTCCTGTTCGATGTTGCTTTCATAGGTGCGGATGTTGATCTGGTCGGCATTGGGCAGTTCGCGCAGCAGCTGTTCGAAGTTCGACCCCAGGTTCACCGCGACCGTCTTGCCGTCCAGGCTGTCCGGCCCCTCGATCGCGGCCGGGTTGCCCTCGCGCGTGACGATCTGGGCGCCGTCATAGACATAGGGCTGGGTGAAGGCGAATGCCGCCTCGCGTTCGGGGGTGATGGTGATCTGGTTGGCGATGGTGTCGATGCGGTTCGATTCCAGCGCGCCGATCAGGCCCGAAAAGGACATCGTGACGAATTCGACCTCGTCGCCGGTCTCTTCGGCGATGGCATTCAGGAAATCCACCTCGAAGCCCTGCAGTTCATCCGCACGGGTGAAGGTGAAGGGGAAGTAGCCGCCGGACATGCCGACGCGGATCGTGTCGGCCGCGGCGGGCAGGGCGGTGGTCAGGGCAAGGGCGGCGGTCAGGACAAGCGTGCGCACGGGAAATCTCCATAGGTTCTTGGACGTTAACTGCGATCTGGCAATGCGATCCGCAAGCGGGGCGGCGGCAGAAAAGGACAAAGATGCGGCAGGCCGCAGCACCGCGGAACAAGCCCTGCTGGCGCAACGGCGGGCGGGGAACTTCGTTCCATGACGGGTCCGGGGACCGCGATCAAGCGCGCGAAGGCCGCGTCATCGCCTTGATCGTGGCGACATGGGCGGGTTCGGCGGCCAGGGCATCGGTGGCCAGGGCGCGCGCGGCGTCCATCAGGTCGGTCGCGGGCAGGATGCGGTCGACCAGGCCCCAGGCCAGCGCCTCGGGCGCGTCGATCCGGGCGCCGGCCATCAGGATCATCCGCGCCCGCGCGGGCCCCACCAGCGCCACCAGGCGCGCCGGGTCGCTTGGCTGCGGCAGAAAGCCCAGCCGCATCACCGGATAGAAGAACCTTGCATCGGGCACCGCCAGGCGGATGTCGCAGGCCAGCGCCATGCCGAAGGCGCCCCCGGCCAGCGACCCGTTCAGCGCGGCGACGGTCAGGCAGGGCAGGGCGGCCAGCGCGGCGGACAGATCCTCCCATTCGGGGGCCGTGGCCAGGCCGGCGCGGGCCTGGTCCAGGTCCGCGCCGGCCGAAAAGACCCGGCCCGCCCCGGTCAGGATCAGCGCCCGCGCGCCGCTGTCCAGGGCCTGCGCCACACCGGCGCGCAGGTCGCGCAGCATGTCGGCCGTCAGGGCGTTCGCCTTGTCGGGGCGGTCGATCGTCAGCAGGGACAGGCCGTCCCGGTGGTGGCTGCGGATCACGACTTGTTCCCTTTCCCTTTCGGCGGCACTGTGTCAGGAATCCCCCCGATTTCAGGTTTGCGAAAGGTATCCGCCATGAACCGTCCCCTTGCAACCTCGGCGCTTGCGCTGATCCTGGGCGCGGGCCCGGCCCTTGCAGACGTCACCCCCGCCGAAGTCTGGCAGAGCCTGCAGGACAGCTATGAACAGATGGGCTATGCGGTCCAGGTCGGGTCCGAGGATGCCTCGGACGAGGCGATCACCCTGACCGACGTGGTCCTGACCGTCGACGGAGAGGCCGATGCCCCGGACATGGTCCTGACCCTGCCCGAAATCGTGCTGACCGCGGTCGGCGACGGCACCGTGCGGTCTGTCGTGGGCGGCCAGATGACGCTGGAGAGCAGCGCCGTGCCCGAGGGCGACGACGAGGCCGTGGGCTTTTCCATGACCATGGACGCCCCCGGCAACGAGACGATCAGCTCGGGCACGCCCGAGGCGCTGACCCATGACGTGACCATGCCCACGCTGACCATGTCGGGCCGCGCGCTGGACGACCAGAACGAGGTTCCGCTGACCGCCACGCTGACCGGCGTCACCGGCAGCCAGACCGTCACCACCGCCGCCGACGGCGCCAGCACCCAGACCTTCGAGGGTCGCGCCGATGCGCTGGAGGCGCAGATCACCGCCTCGGGGCCGTCTCTTGCCGCCACAGATGCGCCTGAAACCGCGCCCGACGCCACCGAGGCACCCGACGCCCCGGCGGCCACCGCAGAGACCGACGATTTTCAGGCCATGATCACCATCGCCGACCTGACCATGCAGGGCGACGGCACCAGCCCTGCGGGCGAGGTCAACTTTGGCAGCCAGCCCACGCAGGCGCTGCAGGCGGGCTTTGGCGGCAAGGGCAGCTTTGCGATGGGCGCGACCAGCGGCAGCTTCACCGCCAGCACCCTGACCGCGGATGGCAGCCGCAACGATTCCGAAGGCAGCTTTCAGGCGGCAAGCGGCACGCTGGCCGTCGGCATCTCCAAGGACGGCCTGTCCTATGAAGGGGGGCTGACGGACATGACGACCAACCTGACCGCCACGGACATGCCCTTCCCGATCGCCTATGGCGCGGCGGAGAACCGGTTCCGGCTGGCCATGCCGATCGTGGCATCCGATCAGGAGCAGCCCTTTGCGCTGACCTATGTGCTGGACGGGCTGACGCTGGACGACGCGATCTGGCAGGCGCTGGACCCCGAGGCGGCGCTGCCGCGCGATCCGGCCAGCCTGACCATCGACCTGGAAGGGACGGCCCTGCTGACGCAGAACTTCATGGATCCCGACTTTCCGCAGCCGGTGGAGCCCGGTCCGGACGGCGCCGCGCCCATGCCCCTGCAGCCGCGCAGCCTGACCATCAAGGAACTGGCCATGGACGCCGTAGGCGCCACCGCCGACCTGTCCGGTGCGCTGACCTTCGGCGAGGATCCCAGCCAGCCCCTGGGCAAGGTCGAGGGCACGTTCGGCGGCATCAACGGCCTGCTGGACACGCTGGTCGCGATGGGTGTCGTGCCGCAGGAGCAGCTGATGGGTCCGCGCATGATGATGGCAATGTTCGCCCGCCCGGTCGAGGGCAACCCCGACCAGCTGCAGACCGAGATCGAGTTCCGCGAGGGTGGCGCGATCTTTGCCAACGGCCAGCAGATCCAGTGATCTGCATTCCTTGACAGCGGGCCGGGGCATCCGTCCCGGCCTGATCCTTTCGCCTGTGAGGCCCGCATGACCGACGCCGCCGACCCCCTTCGCCTTCAGCGCCTGTCCGAGGCGCTGATCGATGCTGCGCGCCGTGCCGGGGCCGACCAGGCCGACGCGCTGGCCGTCGACGGGCGGTCCGTCAGCATCGACATGCGGGCCCGCGCGCTGGAACAGGCCGAACGCGCCGAAGGGCTGGAGATCGGGCTGCGCGTGCTGGTGGGCGGGCGCCAGGCGGCGGTGTCGTCGTCCGACCACCGCGACGCCGCCATCGTCGAGATGGCCGCCCGCGCCGTCGCCATGGCGCGCGAGGCGCCGGTGGACGATCATCTGGGCCTGGCCGATCCCGGCCAGCTGGCGCGCCATCGCGACGCCGCCGGCCTGGAACTGGCCGAGGACGCGCCCGAACCCGAACCCCAGCACCTGCAGGACCTGGCGCAGCGCGCCGAGGCCGCGGCGCTGGACGTGGCGGGGATCTCTCAGGTCGAGGCGGCCAATGCCAGCTACAGCCAGCGGCGCATGTGGCTGGCCGCGTCGAACGGGTTTTCGGGCGGCTATGCCCGGACCGGGCATTCGCTGTCGGTCGTGGCGATCACCGGCGAGGGGCTGCGGATGGAGCGCGATTATGCGGGCGAATCCCGCACCTTCGCCACCGACCTGCCCACCCCCGAGGAGATCGGCGCCCTGGCCGCGGAACGCACGCTGGCCCGCGCAGGCGGGCGCAAGCCGCCGACGGGCGCCTATCCCATCCTTTATGACCGCCGCGTGTCGGCCTCGCTGATCGGCCATCTGCTGTCGGCGGTGAACGGGTCGTCCATCGCGCGCGGGGCCAGCTGGCTGCGGCGCGACCTGGGCCAACCCGTCCTGCCCGCCGGCATGGACCTGGCCGAGGATCCGCTGCGCCCGCGCTATCCCTCGTCGCGCCCCTTCGATGCCGAGGGACTGCCCACGCGGGCGCGGATGATCGTGGCCGACGGCGTGCTGCAGGGCTGGACGCTGGACCTGGCCACGGCGCGCAAGCTGGGCATGGACAGCACCGCATCGGCGGCGCGGGGGCTGGCCTCCAGCCCGTCCCCCAGCCACAGCAACATCATCCTGACGCCGGGGCGCGTCAGCCGCCAGGACCTGATCGAACGGATGGGCACCGGCCTGATCGTGACGTCGATGCTGGGGGCGTCGGTGAATGGCACCACGGGCGATTATTCCCGCGGCGCGGCCGGGTTCTGGGTTCAGGACGGCCGCATCGCCTGGCCGGTGAACGAATGCACCATCGCGGGCAACCTGCGCGACATGCTGATGACGCTGGAGGCCGCCGACGACGCCCTGCCGTGGCGCGGAACCGAGGTGCCCAGCCTGCTGGTCCGGGGCATGACCGTTGCCGGGGGCTGAGGCCGACCTGGACCTGCTGACCGCCGCCGCGCGGGACGCGGGGCGGATCGCCCTGCGGTTCTGGCGGCGCGATCCGCAGGCCTGGGACAAGGGCGGCGGCGCGGGCCCGGTCACCGAGGCCGACCTGGCGGTCAACGACGCCCTGCACACGACCCTGACCGCCGCGCGTCCCGATTACGGCTGGCTGTCCGAGGAATCCGAGGCCGACCCCGCCCGCCTTGACGCCGAACATTGCTTCATCATCGACCCGATCGACGGCACCCGCGCCTTCATCGACGGGCAGGACGGGTTTTCCCATTCGCTGGCCGTGGCACGGGGCGACCGGATCGTGGCCGCGGTCGTCCACCTGCCGGTGCTGGACCTGACCTATGCCGCCCATGTCGACGGCCCCGCCACGCTGAACGGCGCCCCCATCGCCCCGACCGATGCAGCGATCGAGGGCGCACGGGTGCTGACCTATCGCGCGGTGGCCGATGCGCCGAACTGGCACAGCGGCATGCCCGGATTTCGGCGCGAGTTCCGGTCTTCGCTGGCGTGGCGGCTGTGCCTTGCGGCCGAGGGACGGTTCGACGCGGCGCTGTCGCTGCGCGCGGCGTGGGAATGGGACATCGCCGCCGGGGCGCTGATCGCGGAACGCGCGGGCGCCCGCGTGAGCGACCGGCGGGGCCAGCCGATGCGGTTCAACAGCGAGGCCGCGCAGGTGGACGGGCTGATCGTGGCGGGCTCGCGCCTGCACGGCGCGCTGCTGGCCGCGCTGCGCTAGATCAGCCGTGATCCCGCGACCTGCAGCAGGCCCAGCCTGCGCAGGCTGTCCACCGGGTATCCGTCGCTGCCCATCAGGTCCAGGCTGAAATCCGGCTCCAGCCTGCGCAGGGCCAGCAGGGCGCGGACGGTGCCTTCCTCGTCGCGCTGCGCATAGCGCAGGCCGGCCAGAAAGCGCAGGGCAGGGCGGTTGTCGGGGGCAAAGCGGTGCACGGCCTCCAGGTGGCGGGTGGCGGCGGACAGATCGCCCGCGCGCATCATCGCCACCCCGATTCCCAAGTGCCAATTGGCGGGGTTCAGGCTGGACAGCGCCTGGTCCAGCCCGGCCCGCGCATGCGCCGCGGAATCGGCAAAGCGGTCGACACCTGCCAGCGCGCGGGAATGGGCCAGCCGCGCCAGGGGGTTGCCCGGATCGGCCAGCACGGCCTGGCGCGACAGGTCGAAGGCGATCTGATCGCGGTCCAGATAGGCCTCGACCACCGATTGCACGGCCAGGGCGGTGGCGTGGAAGGGCGCGGCCCGACGGGCGCGGGCGGCAAGCTCTGCCGCCTCGGCGATGGCCTGGCGGGGATCGGGGGTCAGGCGTTCAAAGGCGTGGGTCGTGCGGATCCAGGCGCGCAGCGACAAGGTCACCGCCGGGGTGATGCTGTCGCCCAGCTGCGCCAAGACCTGATCGGCACGCGCCAGACGGGACGCGGAAAAGCTGAACACGTCCGCGAACGAGATTCCCATCGCCGCCCCAAGCGCCCGCCCCTGGTCCAGCACCTGCAGCATCCCCAGGCAACAGCGCGCGGCCAGGTCGTCCAGCCGTCCGTCCAGGCCGGCCAGCGGCGCCGTCAGCCGCTGTGACCACATCACCCGGCCCGACGGCTGGTGGATCAGCCGCACCAGCAGGCTGAAGACGCCGCCCTGCACGTTGACCATTGACGATACCCGCACATAGGCCCCCCGCGGCGCAGCCCCCGGCGAAAGGACCGCGATGGGCAGCAGGTCTGCGGCCCTGCCCGCGGCCTCGGACAGGATCATCGTGGCAAGCACCATCGCGTCCTGCCCGATGGACACCGGATCGGACAGCAGCAGGTCGGGCAGCGCATCCGCCGTGGCGACCTGGGGCGTACGGGCGGCCGCGGTCTGGCGCGCATCGCGCAGCCAGTCCTCGAACTCCGGGTCGGGGATGTCCAGGTCGGCCGCGAATTCGGGCACCTGGCCGTCTGGACCGGGGCGGGCGGCCAGATCCACCTGCACCCGGTCGGGGTCCAGCCCGACCCAGCCCGGCCCCGTGACCAGCGCGTCGCGGGCGGGGCCAAGGCCCTGGCGGATCTCTCTCAGCAGCTGGCGCAGGCTGGCATTGCCGTGATCGGGGTCGCGGTCACTGAACAGCAGGTCCTGCAGCCGCGCCCGCGTGACGCGCAGGCCCCGGGCCGTGCCCAGTACCGCCAGCGCCCCCCGGGCCCGCATGCCCCGCGGCGTCAGACGGCGGTCGCCCGGGCCGGTCATCTCGACCGGACCGATCAGGTGCAGGGTCAGACGGTCCATGGCGTTGTCCCAAAAGGCGATTTGCAAAAGGTTATCCAATCACGGCTTCGTGTGATAGGTTAATCGGGTCACCCGTTCCTGTTTTCCCTGGTGCATCATGTCCCTGTTCCACGCCAAACATGCCAAGCATGCCAAGTCCGACGACATGCCGGACGGCCAGGGGGCGCTTTTGTCCCTTGCCCTGATGCGCACGCGCGATGCGATCGCGGGGACCGAGGATCCGCAGGGCCGGGGTGGTTCCCCCGCCATGCTGGCGCCGGGTGCGCGGCTGGCGCGGCTGGACCCGGACCACCGCGCCGCAATCCTGTTGGCGGAACTGTCCGAGGACCTGCCCCTGTCGGCCGATGACGGGGTCGCCGGTGCATCATCCGCCAGCCTGCTGTGCCGCCAGGCGGACGGAACCTGCGCCTCGCTGGTGCGGATCGACCGGCCCGATCTGGTGCAGTTCCGCGAGGCTGCCGCGATGGTCGGGCATTACGCCGAACTGCGCCCCGACCGCGCCCCCGAGATCGAGGTCCAGACCCACGGCCTGATGCCGTTCTTTGCCGCGATCCGCCTCCTGGAGGCGTCGCGAAACCCCGCCACGCTGGAGATGCTGGCCCGTGCGATGGACCTGACCACCGCCGCGGTCATGCGTCTCAAGCTTGCGTTGGCATGCCCGCGCCCCACGCAATTCAGCGACCTGATCCAGCCGATGATCGCCTGTCCCAGCCATCCCACCCTGCCCAGCGGTCATGCGACCCAGGCCTTTTGCCTGGCCACGCTGCTGACGCGGCTGGACGACCCACAGGCGCCGCCGCGGGCCGACGACCCGCTGTTCCGACTGGCCTGTCGCATCGCGGTGAACCGGACGGTGGCCGGCGTGCATTTCCCCGCCGACAGCGCCGCGGGGGCGGTGCTGGGGATGCAGCTGGCGCATTACATGCTGGCCCGCGCCGATCCGGCCGCGACCGCCCACGGGGCGCAGTTCGACGGGCGGCTCTATCACGACGGCGGGGCCGTGCGCGATTTCCACTATGGCATCCTGGCCGAGATGCTGGACGACGCCGATCCCGCCACAAGGCTGCGGGGACCTGCACTGACCCCGCGCCCCGCACCGTTATGGGCCACGCTGGTCGCGCGCGCCCGGGACGAACGGGCGGACCGGTGGAGCTGACAGCCGCATGGAGCACCCCGGGTCCCGCCCCGGCGGGGCTGTCGCCCGCGCTGGTGGAGTGGTGCCGGCGACACCGGGCGCCCCTGCCCACGTCGGCGCCCGACCTTCCCGCGCTGATGGCGCGGGCGTTCGGGCGGATGGATCGGTCCTGGTTCCTGCCATCCGCGGTCCTGCCCCCGGACGCGGTGAACCGTGACCCGGCCCATGTCGGCGCCGGTCCGCTGATGGCTTCGGGCGCGCTGCCGGACCCGGACCGGGGCTGCATCATCGCCGTCATCGACGATGCCATTCCGTTCGCACATCAGCACCTGCGCCTGCCGGGGGCGCTGTCGCGGGTGGCGTCGCTGTGGGTCCAGGATGCCCGCGTCGATCCCGACGGTCCGGGCCGCGACCTGCCATGGGGAATCGAGCTGCGGGGCGCCAGGCTCGGCGGCTGGCTGGCGGGACTGGAATCGGGCGCGATCGCGGCCGAGGATGCCGTCTATCGCAGGGCCGGGGTCGTGGCGATGGACCGCCGCACGACGCACAGCGCGGCCTTTGCCGCGGGTCACGGCGCGGCGGTGGCGCTGTTGGCCGCGGGCTTTGCGCCGGACGATCCGCGTGCCCGCGATCATCCGGTGATCGGCGTGACGCTGGCCCCCAAGGTGATCGCGGACACCTCGGCCACGCTGGCCCAGGACCCGCTGCTGGCCGCCATCGTCTTCGTCATCACCCGCGCCCGGATGCTGTGCCGCCAGGTCGAGGTCGCGCATGGCCTGCCCGTGGACAGCGTGCGCCTGCCCGTGGTGCTGAACCTCAGCCTGGGGCTGACGGCGGGGCCGCGCGACGGCACGGGCCTTCCGGAACGCTTTCTGGATGCGCTGGCGACCCATGCGTCCACCGGACTGGGGCCGGTGCATGCGGTGCTGCCCACCGGCAATCATCGCATGGCGCGCCTGCGCGCGACCCTGCGTCCCCAGGGCAGGATCGGATGGCAACCGCCGCCCGACGACGCGACCCAGACCCCGCTGGAGATCTGGGGGCCGGTCCGTCCCACGCGACCGGACTGGCCCATGCGGATCGGGCTGACGCCACCCGGCGGCACCGAGGCCCGGACCCGCTTTTGCGCCCCGAACCAGTCCAGCACGCTGCGCGACGGGCGGGGGCGCGACCTGGGGCGGGCGTTCTATCGGGTGATGCCGCATCCCGACGGCTGGCGCGAATGCATGACGCTGATCATGGCGCCAACCTGCCCCGCGGCCGCGGGCGACAGCTGGGCGCCGCCCGGCCGGTGGGGGCTGGCGCTGGTGCAGGGGGACGGCGATCACGCGGTGTCGGTCCAGCGTGACGACGTCCTGCGCGGTTTCCCGCGAGAGGCGCGGCAAAGCTGGCTGTCCCAGCCAGCCTATGCCGACATGGACGCCCGGGGGTTTCCCGTCCTGCTGGACCCGCGGGCTGCTGGCCCCGCGCGGGTGCAGCGGGCGGACACGGTGAACGCCTATGCGACGGGGCGGCACGGCCTGCGGGTAGGCGCGGTGGACCGGTGCGGGCGGGGGCTGGCCTATGCCTCGTTGATCGGGGCGGCGCAGGGCGGTGATCTCTTGGCCTGCGTAAACCGGTCACAAGGCCGGCCCGGAATGATCGTGCGCGGCCGCACCAGCGGCAGCTTTGCCGTGATGAGCGGCAGCTCGATGGCGGCCCCTCAGGCGACACGCTGGCTGGCCGGACACCTGGCCGACGGGGCGCGGCCCGACAGCCGCGCGGCGATCATCCGGCTGGCGCACGGGGCGACAGATGTTCCTGTGCCGGTCCTGCCGACCGAACCGCCGCGGGACTGATCCTTTCACGCCGCTTTCACGGCGGCATGCGAATCACGATGCACAGGACGAACGGATCGTCCGCACGGGGGACAGGCGATGAAGGACAAGGACACCGCGGAATTCCAGGACATGTTGGCCGCCCTGCGGATGCTGGGCGCGGACCCGGCGCCCGGCGCGTCGGTCGGGCGGGCGATGGCGCGGATGCAGACCACCGGCACCGCCGACCGGCCCAGTTGGGCCGCGCTTCAGCGGCTGGAGCGCGAGAACGAGCTGTTGATCGATCACGCGGAGATGCTGGCCTGCGCGCTTGGCGCCTGTCCGAACTGTTGGGGCACGCTTGAGGATTGCGAGGAATGCGGCGGCGTCGGGCGGCCCGGCGCCTTCAACCCGGACCGCACGTGCTTTGACCATTTCGTGCTGCCGGTCATCATCCGGGTGCTGGGCCACGGGCCCACCGAGACATCCGGCGCCTGATCCGCGCCGGAAGGGATACCTGCAGGGCCGTCTGTCGTGAGCGGTGTGGTGGTATTGGTGCCCGTCCTGCGGGTGGATCGGCGGAAGGCCGTCTGGGGCGGCCTTCCGCCGATCTTTTTCAGAACAGCGGCGGCAGATCGAACGGATCGGACGCGGCCGGACGCGTGGTGGCGATGGTCGCCCCCGGCCCCGACAGCGTCGCGATCTGCTGCGCCAGGATCGAGATCGCCTGGCTGGCCGCGGCCGCCGTCGCGGCCGGCCCCTGCGCGGTCATCGGAACGCGGATGTCAAAGCTGCGCGCGTGGTTCGTGCCGCCCCCCGAAAGGCCGTCGTCGGATACGAAATACCGCCCCGACAGGCGATAGGTGGTGTCGGCCTGCGCCAGGGCGCGTTCGACGCGCACCTCCAGGATGCGGGCGGGGGGCTGGGCCAAGGGCCAGGGCTCGCTGATGACGGTGGCGCCGGACACGTCGCTGATCGCGCGGGCCAGCGTCGTGGTAAAGGACCGGGCCGGGTCGTCCGCCCACAGGTTGTCCGAATTGGACCGCACCGCACCGTCGCCGGTCTGGAACGCGACCTCTTGGTCGGCGGCGTATTCGGGCAGGGACACGTCCTTGAGTTCCGCGGTGCCAAGGCGGTTGGGCACCTGGACCCCGGCCACCGGGGGGTCGATCAGGAAACGCCCGGTCTTTTCCGGATTGGAACAGGCGCCCAGCAGGGACGCCCCGATCAGGACGGCGATGGGCAGGGCAGGCAGGCGCAGGGCGCGGTGGGGCAGCATCATGTCTATCGTCCCAGAATGAAGGCGCGGGGGTTGCGTTCGATCAGCCGGGCGACCGAGCCGATGGAGGAGGTGGCACGCCGCAGCTCGCGCAGCGCCCCGATCAGTTCGTTGTTGAAGGCCGACCGGTCGCCATAGCTGGCGAACAGCGTGTCGGCCCGCGCCGCGGTGACCTGCAGGCGCTGCAGCAGGTCGGGCAGCTGCTGGACCGAGGCCGCGATCTGGTCGGCGGCCTGGCTGGCGCTGTCCAGCGCGCTGTTCAGGCTGCCCACGGCGTTTCCGTCGCGCAGGTCGTCCAGCAGGCCCGTGGCCGATTCCAGCACGTTGGACAGGTTGCGCGGCAGCTGTTCGGCATCCTCGCTGCCCAGCATGGCGCGCAGGTCGGCCAGGATTCCCTCAGCCTGCAGGCTGATCTCGGCAAAGCCGAATTCCTCGACCGAGGCGGCGGCGCTGTCGATCTGTTCGACCATCTCGGGGACGCCCACGGCGGCCTCGGACACGGCGGTGAAGGCGGCGGAGGCCTCGTCCAGCATCCGGGCCAGGGTCTGGCCGCTTTCGGCCTGCCGCAGGTCGCCCGTGATGGCGCTGATGTCGGCCAAGGCAACGCTGCCCCCCTCGATCGCCTCGCGCAGCGCACCGGGGATCGCGCGGGTATCCTGCGAGGTCGCCAGCGCGGTGATCCCGTCCAGCGTGTCGCGGGCCGAGGTCAGCAGCTCCTCGATGGGCAGGTTGCCGATGCGGTTGACCAGCCCCTGGGCGCTGGCAGTGAAATCGTCCAGATCGCCGGGCACCGACGGGATCAGCGGGTTCGGACCCGTTTCCAGGTCGATCGTCGCCGGGCCCGCATCGGGCATGTCGACCAGTTCGACCATCAAGGTGGTGCCCAGAAATCCGGCGCTGGCCACGCGCGCGCGCAGGCCGTCGCCGACCTCCTCGGTCAGCAGGGCCAGCGCGTCGTCGGCGGTCGATCCGTCCGGCAGGCCCATGCGCCGCGGAGAGATCACCATGCTGACCAGCTGGCGCGGCACGGTGTTGCCCTGCTCATCCTCGGTCAGGCTGACGGCCAGGTCGGTCACGCGACCGACGCGCAGGCCCTGGAACTGGACATCGGCGCCGGTGGACAGGCCCTCGACGCTGTCGTCGATCAGGATCCCCACGCGCAGCAGGCGGGTGTCGTCATCCTCGAACCGGGCGGTGCGGGCGGTGCCCTCGTCCGGCTGAACGGCGAATTCCTGTCCGGGTTCGATGGGCGCGCCGCCGCTGACGAAGGTCTCGAAGGCCACGCCGCCCTGCAGGAGCGACGACAGCGAATTGACGTTCAGCGCCACCCCCTGCGTCCCAAGCGAGACCGAGAAGCCGGACGTGTCCCAGAAGACGGTCGCGCTGGTCAGCCGCGCGTCATGGGGCGCCTCGACAAAGGCGTCCACGATGACGCGGTCGGTGCCGGAATCCACGCGGATGTTCTCCAGCCGCCCGACCTGAACGCCGCGGAACAGGACCGGGGCCCCTTCGGAGAGGCCGTCGGCGGTCTCCATCGACAGGGTGACCCAGGTGCCGGGCTGATCGTTGCGGATCAGCGGCGGGCGGTCCAGTCCGGTGAAACGTGCGGCCGGCTCGGACACCTCGGCGTCCCAGTAACCCTCGATGAAGGCGCCGCTGAGGACCGTGTCCAGACGGGTGACCCCCTGGGCGCTGACCTGCGGGCGGACGATCCAGAAGGACGCGTCGGCATCGATGAACTGCGCCACGTCGGTGTCCACGCGGACCGACACCACGACCCGCGACAGATCGTCGGTGAACTTGACCCCCTCGACCCCGCCCACGGTGATCTCGCGAAAGCGCAGGGTGGTCTCTCCGGGCGTGATGCCGGTGGCGTCCGCGAATTCGATCTCGATCACGCTGCCCCGGTCGCGGAACGCGTTCCAGGCGATGCCAAGCGTCACGATCAGCGCCACGATGGGCACGATCCATATGACGTTGATACCGGCCTGGGCCGCGCGGGCGGCCGTCTTGCGCACCGGGCTGGCCGGCGTCAGGGGCGGGGGTGTGTCCGTCATGAGGTCGTGATCCTTGGGCGTTCGTACTGGAAATGCAGGTGGTCAGGGTTCGCGGCGGGTGCGCAAGGGCAGGCCGCGCCAGATCAATCGTGCGTCAAAGCTTTGCGCAGAAAGCATCGTGAAGGCAACCGACAGGGCAAAGGACACCGCGGCCGGTCCCGGCCGGATCGAGGCGACGAAGCCCAGCTGCACCAGCGCCGACAGGATGGCCACGACAAAGACGTCGATCATCGACCAGCGACCGATAAATTCGACGACCTCATAGACCTTCAGCCGCGAATGGGCCTGGTCCACGCTGGCCGGGCGGCCCGCGACGACGGCCAGCCAGGCGATGGCCAGGAACTTGCCCACCGGCACGATGACCGAGGCCACGAAGACGATCAGCGCGATGTCGTAATTGCCGTAATGCATCAGCTCGACCACGCCGCCCAGGATCGTCGCCTCGGAGTTGCCGGCCAGGCCCGCGAAGGTCTGGGTGCTCATCATCGGGAAGACGTTGGCGGGGATATAGGCGATCAGTCCGGCCAGCCACCATGCCCAGACCTTCTGCAGGCCGCGCCGGTCGGGCGCGACCAGATGCGCGCCGCAGCGGTGACAGCGGGCCTGATCCTGGGGCCAGACCCGGCCGCAGCGGTGGCACCCCGACAGCCCGGCGCGATGCGCGGTCAGGACGGGGGCATCGGACTGTCCGGCAGGCGCGCTCATGCGTCGCCGGGGGCGGTCAGGGGGGCGGGGGTCTTGGCCTGATACTCGGTCTTCATGCCGGCATCCTCGATCGCGTCCCAGATCGAGGTCTGGCACATGAAGGCGCGGCTGGCGAGGTTCACGAAGATCAGCGCGCAGAATGCCCAGAAGGCCGGGCCCAGATGGACGGTGGCAAGACCTGCGACCTTGATCAGCGCGACCGCGGTGCCGATGACAAAGATCTCGGCCATGGACCAGGGGCGCAGCAGTTCGGACCAGCGGAAGGCGACGGCCGCGTGGCGATGCGGCGGACGCCCCTGCGCCAGAGGAACCAGCGTATAGAGCAGCAGGAACGCCCGCAGGATCGGCAGGCCGATGATCATCGCCAGAACCGCCAAGACCAGCGGCAGCAGAACCCCGTCGGCAAAGGCCAGCGCCACGTCGAACAGCGAGCTGGCATTGCCGAAGCCCATCGCCGACACCTCCAGGAAGGGAAAGAACACCGCCCCCACCAGCAGCACCATCGAGGTGAAGGCCAGCGCGATCAGCTGCGCGAACGCGCCGTCGCGCGGCTTGGCCAGGACCGTGCCGCAACGGATGCAGCGCGCGGTCTCTCCGACGTCCAGATCCTCCTGGACATGCAGGGCGTCGCAGAGCGGGCAGGCAATCAGCCCTTCGCCGGTCGACAGATCATATGTTTGTTCGCGTTCCATGCGCCGAAGATAAGCCTGACGGCCTGCGGTGCAAGCATGGCGCGAGCGGGCCACGCAGAATTGCACGCAGGCGCGGCGCTAATGCCGCGATCCAGCCCGCGCCGCCGATGTCAGGACGACCTGTCGCGGGCTGTTACCGCCCGCGGAACCGGCCTGGCCAAGCCGGAAGGTCAGCGCCAGGCGATAGGCGCCGGGCTGGGAATCGGTGGTGACATCGCCCTCCAGCTGCATCGAGAACGCCTCGATCAGCTGGCTGCCCAGGCCGGTGCCGCCCGCGGCCTCGTCCGGGCCGGTGGAGTTCACCACTTCCAGAAGGCCCTGCCCCGGCGTGGGAGAGGTCAACGACACGCGCACCCACGGATTGCCGCCATCCGCCGGATTGCCCGCGTATTTCATGGCGTTGGTGAAGGCTTCGGTCGTCAGCAGGGTCAGCGGCACCGCCTGGTCGGGCAGCATCGTCAGCGGCTGGATGTCGGTCTGCACCTGCAGGTGACGGCCTGCGCTGGCCGATGCGGTGGTCAGCTGGGCGATGATGTCGGTGATCAGCCGGTCGGCATAGACCTGATCCAGCTGTTCGGCCTGATACAGGTTGCGATAAATCGTGGCCAGCGCCGCCACCCGGTCCTGGACCGAGCGTAGCACGCGCTTGGCGTCCCGGTCGTCGATCAGGCGGCTTTGCATATTGATGATCGAGGCGATCAACTGAAGGTTGTTCTTGACCCGGTGATGGACCTCCTTGAGGAGGACGGTCTTTTCGGCGACGGCCTGCTCCATCGCCTCTTCGTCGCGGATCAGGATGCGGGCCATGTTGTGAAAGGTCTGGCTGACATCGGCGATCTCGGTCGGCGCATCGGCCAGGACTGGGGGCGGGCTGTCGCGATTGCCGATGGCGAAACGACGCATCTGTCCGCGCAGGACGGTGATGTGACGCAGGACCAGTCGGAACACCGCGAAATAGGCGACCGCCAGCGACACCACCCACAGCGCCACCGGCAGCATGACCGCGCCAAAGCGCGACAGCTGGAACAGACCGACGCCGGCGATGCTGGGGCTCCAGCTGCCAAGGGCATAGACCAGGCCGGGGACCACCGGCACGACGGTGAAGACGCGCATCTCTCCGCTGTTGGCGCGGGTGCGGAAGGTCGCCTCTCCCTGTCCGGGCAGGCTGACCAGGGGCACGTCGCGGGGCAGCAGTTGCGCCGGGTCGTCGCCTTGGCTGGTATCCGCGATCAGCACGCGGCCGGAATTGTTGAAGGTCAGGATACGCGCGCCTTCGGTCCCGAAATCCATCGCGTGGGTCGAACGCAGCAGCTCCTGCGTCAGGGACAGGGCGGTCAGGCCCAGGAATTCGCGGTCGCGATACAGGGGCTGCAGCACCACAACGACGGGTTCCCGGCTGACCGGCCCCTGGGCCATGGCGGTCACGGCGGTCATCGGGTTCTGCATAAAATCGCGGACCATGTCGCTGTTCGACAGGTCCAGCTGCGGGTCGTCCGGCCCGGCGGAACTGCATTCGACGCGCCCGTCCACCGGCACGAAGGCCGCATGGCGATAGGTGCCGCTGCGCTGCACGAAATTGCGCAGCAGATCCGAACACATGCCGGGCTGGCCCGCGCTTTCCAGGATCGCGGGGCCCAGGGCGTCGGCGGCCCCCAATGCGCTTTGCAGCAGAGCCCGCTCTCCGGCGGCGGCCGATGCGGTCCGGCCCAGCAGCGCGATTTCGGCGCTGCGTTCCGCCTCGCGCGACAGGTGTAGGTTCTGGACAAGAGAGATCAGGCCGATCGGAAGGATCGCGATGGACAACAGCGCCCCGAGCCGAAACCCGAGACGCCGCGTGAATTCCATCCGTTGGGTGATCCGCCTCAGCACACCGCCCGCCTCAGCGAGAACTGTAGTTGTTCTGCGCCATGACGGCCAGGGTCGCCTGGTCTGTCATGCTCAACTCCTCACCCTGTTCCAGGTGCAGCAGTTCAGCCAGCTTCCGGCGCCCGCGATTGGCGCGCGACTTGACCGTGCCGACGGCGACCTTGGTCATCTCGGCCGCTTCCTCGTAGGAAAAGCCCGATGCGCCGACCAGAATCAGTGCCTCGCGCTGTTCGTCGGGCAGCTTGTCGAAGGCCGCGCGGAAGTCGCGAAGGGCAAGGCGCCCGTCATGGTCGGGCCGCGTCGCCTGGCGGGCGGCATGGATGCCGTCACTGTCGCTGACCTCGCGTTTTGTCTTGCGGCGCGACGAATAGAACGTGTTGCGCAGGATGGTGAACAGCCAGGCGCGCAGGTTCGTTCCGGCCTGGAACTTGTCCATGTTCGTCCATGCCTTAACGATGGTGTCCTGCACCAGATCGTCGGCCGACGCCCCCTCGCGGGTCAGCGACAGCGCAAAGGCCCGCAATGCGGGCAGGTGGTCGACCAACTGGTCGCGCGGATGAACCGAAGGGGAATTGGTCATGGAAATGAAACACCGGAAAGCTTGGGGATCGAGGAACGCCGGGCCGGGAAACGGATCATTCCTGTTCCTTCAACTTCTTCAGCAGTTCCAGAAACCGATCGGGGATCTGGTCAGTTGCATCCTGCTCATAGACGCGTTTCAGGTTCTCATCGATCTGTTTTTCCACAGCCGCTCTCCTGCGGTCGTCTCGCTTTGGTGTCATATTCGTGTCAGTCCCGACAAACTTGTGCGCACAGCATGCAACCGATAGGGGGTTCAGTTGGTTCCCTGCAATACGCGATTTAAGAGGACTGTGTAATGACTGTTGCCGATCTGGCCCAATCCATCGGGCGCGAGCTTCCGTTTCTGCGTCGCTATGCGCGCGCCCTGACCGGCAGCCAGCGCGCCGGCGACAATTATGCAGCCGCCACGCTGGAGGCGATCCTGACCGATCGCAGCGTCCTGGACGGCGAAGACGACCTGCGCATCGCGCTGTTCAAGACGTTCCACGTGATCTGGCAAAGCTCGGGCCAGCCGGTGGACGATGCCGAGATGTCCGAACGTGAACGCCGGGCCCAAGGCCATCTGCGCGACCTGACGCCAAACTCGCGCGAGGCATTGCTGCTGCGCACGATCGAGGAGCTGCGCGCCGACCAGATCGCCCGCGTGATGCAGATCGAGGCTGCCGAGGCGGAGGAACTGGTCCAGATCGCGCTGAACGAGATGGGCCAGGCGCTGCGCGGCAAGGTCATGGTCATCGAGGATGAGATGATCATCGCGATGGACCTGAAGGGCATCGTCCAGGCAATGGGCCATGACGTCACCGGCGTCGCCCGCACCCACACCGCCGCGATCGAACTGGCCGGCAAGCACCGTCCCGACCTGATCCTGGCCGACATCCAGCTGGCCGACGGATCGTCGGGCGTCGATGCCGTCAACGAGCTGCTGGGCAGCATGGGCGACATCCCTGTGATCTTCATCACCGCCTTCCCGGAACGCTTGCTGACGGGCGACCGACCGGAGCCGGCCTTCCTGATCTCCAAGCCCTACAGCGAGGAGCAGGTGCGTTCGGCGGTCAGCCAGGCGATGTTCTTCGCCTCGACCGAGGGCCTGAACGCCTGAGGATAAGGACAGGGGCGCCCCGGACCGGGCGCCCCTTTCACTTTGCCTTCTCGGCCAGCAGTTCGTCAAAGCCGCGCCGTGCCTCGCGTGCCGCACGCATCCGGCGACGCCGTGCCAGTTCGACATTGATCAGCGCACCCAACAGCACCGAGAACCCCGCCAGATAGAACCACATCAACAGTGCCACCACGGTCCCGATCGAGCCGTAGATGCGGTTGTAGCTGTTAAAGCTGCCCAGATAGGCGGAAAAGGCGATCGACCCCGCCGACCACAGCACGGCCGCGAACAGCGCCCCCCAGGTGAAGATCGGCGTCCGCGGCGTCTTGACGTTGGGACCATAGCGATACAGCACCCCGATGGTCACGATCACCAGCAGGAACATCCCCGCCCAAGGCAGCACCGTCAGCAGCGATGCCCGCACGGGCGCAAAGACCAGGAAGTTCAGCAGCACCGGCACCACGACGATCGTCGCCAGCCCTGCAAGGGAGATCCCGACGATCACCAACGTCAGCGCATAGGCCAGCACGAAGCCGAAGATCGTCGAATGCGCCCGCACCCCATAGGCGGCGTTCAAGCCGCGGATCAGGGCGTCCACCCCCGCCCGCGCCGCGACGGTGGCGATCATGAACGACACGAACGACGTCCACCCGACCGATGTTTGGCCATTTTGCGTCAGCGTGGTCACCTGGTCGTCGACGATGTCGGACGCGCCGTCCGGCAGGAATTCATGCGCGACGTCCAGATAGGTCAGGACGACCATCGGGTCGAACCACAGGCTCCACAGCGCGATGATCGCGGCCAGTCCGGGAAACACCGCGAACATCGCATAGAACGCGACGCCCGCCGCGATCAGCGTCATGTGGGTCTTGTCCATCCGTTCGAAGATGGCGCCCCAGAATGATCCCAGATCCCGCAGCCAGTCCAGCATCCCGCCCCGCATCCCTTTTCGTCAGCATGGTCCGCGAAACCGGCCCGCGCAAGACTGCCGTCAGGTCGTGGCGAAACGCGCCCAGACCGAATCCTCGCCCAGCTTGGCCACGAATTCGGCATGGGCCTGCGCCTCGTCCTGGGTCAGGCGGGGCGGCAGGGGGCGGGGACGCGCGGCGCGTGGGCGCATCTGGCCATCGGGGCTGCGGGCAGCGTCGTCCTGTGCACCGGGCTTGTCCAGGACCAGGTCAGGCTGGCGGCCACCGATCAGTTCCAGATAGACCTCGGCCAGCAGTTCGCTGTCCAGCAAGGCGCCGTGCAGCTCGCGACCCGAATTGTCCACGCCGAAGCGGCGGCACAGCGCATCCAGCGTCGCGGGCGATCCGGGAAACTTCTCGCGTGCCAGCATCAGCGTGTCCAGCGCCCGCGACCATGGCAGCGGCTTGTGCCCCGCGCGTTTCAGTTCGGCGTTCAGGAATTTCATGTCGAAGCTGGCATTGTGGATCACCAGCTTGGCGTCGTCGGCGATGAAGTCCATGAAATCACTGACGATCGCCGCGAATTTCGGCTTGTCGCGCAGAAAGTCGTCGCCCAGGCCGTGGACGTCGAACGCCTCCTTGGGCATCGACCGTTCGGGGTTGATGTAGACGTGGAAGGTGCGCCCGGTGGGCAGGTGGTTCATCAGTTCCAGCGCGCCGATCTCGACGATGCGGTCGGCACCCTCGGCGTCGAAGCCGGTGGTTTCGGTGTCCAGGACGATCTCACGCATGGGGGGCAACCTCGTTCACGATGCGGGCGACGGCGGCACGGGCGCCATCCAGGCTGTCGGTCGGAATGATCCAGTCGGCGCGCGCACGCTTGTCCGCGTCGGGCATCTGGCGCGCCAGGATCATGGCCAGCGTATCGCGCGTCATGCCCGGACGCGCAAGCACGCGGGCCGCCTGAGTGGCAGGATCGGTGGACACCACCGCGACCCCGTCCAGATCGGGGGGATGCGCGCTTTCGAACAGCAGGGGGATGTCCAGGACAACCAGGGGTGCGCCCACATGTCGCGCCAGGAAATCCTGCCTGTCCCGTGCGACCAGGGGGTGGACGATCCCCTCCAGCCGCGCCAGTCCAGCAGGGTCGGCGGCAAGCGCGGTCTTCAGCGCGCCCCGGTCGATTCCGCCCTGAGCCAAGGCCGCGGGAAAGGCGGCGGCGACCGGCGCCACGGCCAATCCGCCCGGGGCATACAGACGATGGACGGCCTGATCCGCGTCCCAGACCGGGTGACCAAGATCGCGGAACATCTGTGCCGTGGTGGATTTGCCCATGCCGATGCTGCCGGTCAGGCCAAGACGAAAGGTCATTCCAGCGCGACCCGCCGCGCCTCGTCGTCGACATCGGGGCGCTGGCCGAACCAGCGTTCAAAGCCTGGGGCCGCCTGGTGCAGCAGCATTCCCAGACCATCGACCACGCGGCATCCGCGGGCCTGCGCCTCGGTCAGGAAGGGGGTCATCAGCGGGGTATAGACCAGGTCTGTGACCAAGGCGCCGGGCGACAGCGCGTCCAGCGGCACCCGCAGCGGCTGTTTTCCATCCATCCCAAGCGAGGTGGCGTTGACGACGGTGGATGCGCCTTCCAACATGTTGCCGACCTGGGCCCAGTCATAGACGACCAGCCGCGCCCCGAACTCTGCCTTTATCTGTTCCGCCCGCAGCCGCGTCCGGTTGACGATGCGCAACTCCTTGACGCCGCTGTCTAGCAGGGAGGCGACCACCGCGCGTGCCGCACCCCCCGCACCGATCACCGCGGCAGGGCCCAGATCGGGCTGCCAGTCGGGTTCGTTCTGCCGCAGGTTCGCGATGAAGCCATAGCCGTCGGTATTGTCGGCATGGATCTTGCCGTCGGGGCGAAAGATCAGCGTGTTGGCGGCACCGATCAGGGCCGCGCGGTCCGTGACCGTGTCCGCCAGCGTTAGGACCGCCTCCTTGTGGGGAATGGTGACATTGGCGCCGACGAAACCGGCACGCGGCAGGATGCGCAGAACTTCGGCCAGATGTTCGGGCATTACCGGGATCGGCACGTAATGGCCGGGCAGGCCATAGCGGGCCAACCAATGTCCGTGCAGGCGCGGAGAGCGCGAATGCGCAATGGGCATGCCGATCACGCCGGCCAGGGGCGCGTGGGTGATCTGGCTGGCGGGCAGGTCGTCTTGCATCGGCTTGATCATCACATGGCGTCTTTCGGTGCAGACTAGGCACACGGACGGCGTGGCGAAAGCCCCTGTCGGCATGTGGCGGCATATCCGTGGCGGATCGGGGCGGGCACGCTGTGGACAAATCCTCGGAGGAATCGGCGCCGGGGTTGGTGGCAACCCGCGTCAATCCCCTGCCTGTCCTGATTTGCCCTTGGAACAAAGCAGAAACAGCAGGGCGTTTTCCACAAGGGGACGAATCGGGCGTCCCGATCGGGCGGCCTGTGAAGGAATCGGCGGCCAAATCATTATCCGCAAAGTTATCCACATATGATCGCTTTGTTTACAAACGGTTTTCAGGTCGGCTTGCCGCTTTCGCACATGCTTGTCCACAACGCCTGATTCTGAGGAAATCCCGGTGAACAGAGTCCAATTCCTGCTATCCACAGGCCCTACTTCAACAACATTCCTTTCTTTATCTTTCTTATTTAAGAGAAGACCGAAGAGAGGTTTCGCGATGATCGACGGACTGGCCCTGATTTATCCCTATGCGAAGGCGTTCCACGTCATGGCCGTCATTTCGTGGATGGCGGGCCTGTTCTACCTGCCCAGGCTGTTCGTCTATCACGCCGAACGCAGTAGGGAATCGGCCGAACCGGTCGCAAGCTTCGTAATCATGGAACAGAAGCTGCTGCGGCTGATCATGAACCCGGCGATGATCGCCACGTGGGTCAGCGGATTGGCCCTGGTGATGACGCCGGGCATCGTCAGCTGGGACATGACCTGGCCGTGGGTCAAGGCGGCCTGCGTGATCGCGATGACCGTGTTTCACATGTGGTGCGCGCGCGAACGACGGCATCTGTCGGCCGGAATGGCCCGTGCCGGGCGGTCCTATCGGATGATGAACGAGGTCCCGACCCTGCTGATGGTCGGGATCGTGACCGCCGTGATCGTCAAGTTCTGATCGAAAAGATTGACTCGTGACCGGCGCGGCCTTATCTGCGCCCCAACCCCGGCCGTCCGGTACGGGATTCCCTTGAACACCTGTCTGCTCCGTCCGATACGTCGCGCGGCCGAAAGTTTGCATCAGAATGACCGAAGAACGCCTGAATCTGTCCGACCTCAAGGCAAAGAGCCCCGCCGACCTGCTGTCGATGGCGGAGGAGTGGGAGATCGAGAACGCCTCGACCATGCGCAAGGGCGAGATGATGTTCTCGATCCTCAAGGAGCATGCCGAGGAGGGCTGGGAGATCGGCGGCGAGGGCGTGCTGGAGGTCGTCCAGGACGGCTTCGGCTTTCTGCGGTCGACCGAGGCGAACTATCTGCCCGGACCGGACGACATCTATGTCAGCCCCGACATGATCCGTCAGCACTCGCTGCGCACGGGCGACACGGTGGACGGCGTCATCCGTGCGCCTGGCGACAACGAACGGTATTTTGCGCTGACGAAGGTCGAGAAGATCAACTTTGAGGAGCCGGAAAAGGCCCGTCACAAGGTCGCATTCGACAACCTGACGCCGCTTTACCCGGACGAACGCCTGAACATGGAGATCGAGGATCCCACCGTGAAGGATCGCAGTGCCCGGATCATCGATCTGGTGGCGCCGATCGGCAAGGGTCAGCGGTCGCTGATCGTGGCACCGCCGCGGACGGGCAAGACGGTTCTGCTGCAGAACATCGCCCATTCGATCGAGAAGAACCATCCGGAATGCTATCTGATCGTCCTGCTGATCGACGAGCGCCCCGAGGAAGTGACCGACATGCAGCGCAGCGTGCGCGGCGAGGTCGTGTCCTCGACCTTCGATGAACCGGCCAGCCGCCACGTTGCGGTGTCCGAGATGGTCATCGAAAAGGCAAAGCGTCTGGTCGAGCACAAGCGAGATGTTGTGATTCTTTTGGACTCTATCACAAGACTTGGTAGAGCGTTCAACACCGTTGTCCCCAGCTCGGGCAAGGTGTTGACCGGTGGTGTCGATGCGAATGCATTGCAGCGGCCAAAGCGGTTCTTCGGCGCGGCACGCAATATCGAGGAAGGCGGAAGTCTAACAATCATCGCCACGGCGCTGATCGACACCGGATCGCGCATGGACGAAGTGATTTTCGAGGAGTTCAAGGGTACGGGCAACAGCGAGATCGTCCTGGACCGCAAGGTTGCAGACAAGCGCGTCTTCCCGGCCATGGACATCCTGAAATCCGGTACGCGGAAAGAGGAACTGCTGGTCGACAGCAAGGACCTGCAGAAGACATATCTGCTGCGTCGCATCCTGAACCCGATGGGCACGACCGATGCCGTAGAGTTCCTGATTTCCAAGATGAAACAGACCAAGAGCAACGCCGAGTTCTTCGACTCGATGAACGCCTGACGAGGCAGCCATGGACCTGATCTTTGCAGAAGCCACCCCGCCTGGGCGGGGGGGAGTTTCTGTCATCCGTCTGAGCGGCACGAATGCTCGGCTGACTGCCGAGCGTCTTGTCGGCCAAATGCCTGACGCGCGTCATGCGTATTTTCGGACCTTGAGGCACGACGACGAGCCAATCGATCAGGTTTTGGCAATGTGGTTCCCAGAGGGTCAGAGTTTTACCGGCGACGAAGTGGCAGAACTGCATCTGCATGGTGCACCTGTGATCTCACGACGAGTCGGGTCCGCGCTGCTGTCCATGGGTGCCAGACCAGCGGAAGCCGGTGAGTTCACACGGCGGGCCTTTCTGAACGGCCGGATGGATCTTGCCGAAATCGAGGGGCTGGGTGATCTCCTTTCAGCAGAGACGGAGGCTCAGCGTAAGCTGGCCTTGCGCACCGCGAGCGGCGAGCTGGCCCAAAAGGCGTTGGAATGGCGGCAACTTCTGATCGAAGCTGGCGCTTTGGTCGAGGTCAGTGTTGATTTCGCGGACGAAGACGTTCCTGATGAGGTCCCCAATCGGGTTTTCGAAGCAATCGCCGAACTGCGCGAAGCGCTGCAGCGCGAATTGGCGGGATTTTCGTCGGCCGAACGGATCAGGATGGGGTTCGAAGTCGCTATCATCGGACCGCCAAATGCCGGAAAATCGAGTCTCCTGAACCGGTTGGCCCAGAGAGATGTGGCGATCGTATCTGATCGGGAGGGAACGACGAGAGATGTGATTGAACTTAAGTTCGATCTGAACGGGTTGCCCGTGACGTTTCTTGATACGGCAGGTTTGCGGGAATCCGAGGATGCCGTTGAGAGGATTGGGATAGATCGTGCATTGAACCGCGCTAAAAGTGCTGATCTGCGTATCCATCTTTCGCGTGACGGGGATATCGTCCAGGAACTTTGGCACCCTGATGACGTCATTGCGGTCAGCCATGCGGACATCCATGAAAGTGACGCTGATCTGACACTATCCGCAGTGACCGGGCATGGTATTAATAAAATGCTTGGTATAATCGGGGAAATACTGAGAGACCGTGTTTCATCTGCAGGTCTGATCAGTCATGAGCGGCAGCGTTTAGAAATCATTACCGCACTTGAGGCGGTTGAAGGTGTAGGGGGAGTGCCCGCAGAACTTATTGCGGAGAAGCTTCGTCTATCTGCAGCATCGTTAGATCGTTTACTTGGAAGAATCGGTGCGGACGACTATCTTGATGTTATCTTTTCGTCGTTTTGCATCGGCAAGTAGGAGTTGTTTCACGTGAAACATTACGACGTCGCAGTCATCGGTGGGGGGCACGCAGGCTTGGAAGCAGCTACCGCTGCGGCGCGCCTTGGTGCAACCGTAGCCCTGATCACCATGCGCCGCGAGGACATCGGTACGTTATCCTGCAATCCTGCTATCGGTGGACTTGGTAAAGGTCATCTGGTCCGCGAAGTTGACGCGATGGACGGTGTGATGGGACGGCTGGCTGATCAAGCCGGTATTCAGTTTAGACTTCTGAATCGTCGAAAGGGGCCTGCAGTTCAAGGGCCTAGGGCTCAGATGGATAGAGATCTTTATCGCGCCGCCGCTTGGGAGCTTATCTCCAGCTACGTTGGCGTTGATATCATGTTCGGCGAGGCTGTTGAATTTCTTGGCGATGCAAAAGTTGTCGAAGGTGTAAGCCTATCCGACGGAAGAGACGTGCGTGCTAAATCGGTTGTCTTGACAACAGGCACGTTCCTCAATGGCATGATACATATTGGCGACGTTAGCCGTCCTGCCGGTCGTTGGGGGGATAGGGCGGCAAGCAGGCTTGGTGAAAGCCTTGCCAAGTTTGCCCTGCCACTGGGTCGGCTGAAAACTGGAACGCCGCCGCGGATCAGAAAATCGTCAATCGATTGGGATAGTCTTGAATCTCAACCAGGTGACGAAACGCCGGTCACCTTCTCTTATCTTCCTGCCGTGTCGTTAGTTCAGCAGATCGATTGCAAGATCACACATACAAATGCGACGACACATCGAATCATCAACGATAATATTCAGAAATCTGCGATGTATGGCGGTCACATCAGTGGTCGCGGACCCAGATATTGCCCCTCTATAGAGGATAAAATAATTCGCTTTGCCGACAAAGATTCCCACCAGGTATTTCTGGAGCCGGAGGGATTGGATAGCGATATCGTTTACCCAAACGGCATTTCAACTTCTCTGCCTGAGGATGTGCAGCTAGCTTATGTTCGGTCCATCCGGGGGATGGAGAACGCGGAGATCACTCAGCCAGGGTATGCGGTCGAGTATGATTATATCGACCCCACGTCCCTAGATACGACGCTCGCAGTCAGATCAGTTCGCGGGCTGTTCTTGGCAGGTCAAATTAACGGAACGACAGGATACGAGGAAGCAGCTGCCCAAGGACTCGTTGCTGGCTTGAATGCCGCACTTAAGGCGGCAGACAAGGCACCTGTGACCTTTAGTCGGACAAACAGCTATATCGGTGTGATGATCGATGATCTGGTCACGAGAGGCGTGACAGAACCCTATCGTATGTTTACATCCCGCGCCGAGTTCAGATTGACCTTACGTGCGGACAATGCAGATCAACGTCTTACCCCGATGGCAATAGAGATAGGGTGCATTTCGAATGAACGGTCTGTGTCGTTTCAGGCGCGTCAATCGAAATACACTTATGCACGCGACCGTCTTAGCTCTGTTTTCTTATCACCGAATGATCTGAGCAATGCCGGATTCCACGTCTCGAGGGACGGGCAAAGAAGGACTGTCTTTAGCTTGCTCGGTCATAGCGATATCAATCCGGACAAACTCGCAGATATTGTTCCTGAACTGGCTGCTGTCTCCAGTGAAACATTGGTGCAACTGCGGAACGATGCTTTGTACGAGCAGTATACTGATCGGCAAAATAAAGATGCTGAGTTAATTAGAGCTAATGAGACTACATCTCTCGACCCTGATATTGACTACAGCGGCTTAGGTGGTCTCTCGTCGGAATTGCGTGGAAAGCTGTCGGATCGTCAACCTAAAACTGTGTTCGAGGCTTCAAAGATTGAAGGAATGACGCCAGCCGCTTTGACGCTATTGATCGTCGCTTCGAAGACAAGCGTGCGTCGTACTGCATGATTGTTTCACGTGAAACACATGAGAGGCTTATCGCATACGAAGCTCTCGTTCGGAAATGGAATGCGAAAATAAACTTGGTTGCGCCTTCGACACTTCCGGAGTTCAACTCAAGACATATTCAGGACAGCATTCAGATCTTCGATCACGTACAATTTCTGCAAGGGAATTGGGTGGACCTTGGAAGCGGCGGCGGACTTCCTGGAATAGTTATATCTATATATGCTCAGAAGGCCCCGCTGACAGTGTCCTTAGTTGAAAGCGATCAGCGGAAGTCGGCGTTTTTGCGCACAGTCATTCGAGAGCTATCGTTGCAAAATGTATCGATCCTGACAGGTCGTATAGAAAATGTTCCCCCACTCGCCGCAAACTTTGTTTCTGCTCGCGCGCTTGCTCCGTTGTCGGTCCTTCTTCCGATGGTGCGAAGGCACATGAACCCGGAGGGCACAGCAATATTCCTGAAAGGCCGTTCGTGGAAAGCGGAATGCAACAAAGCAAGGAAGGAATGGCGATTTGACGTTACCAGCTTTCCAAGTAAAACAGATCCAGACGCAGCCATTCTGAAAATTACCGGAGTCTCGCATGCCTGAACAGCATATTGTGGCAATCGCGAACCAAAAGGGCGGCGTTGGCAAGACGACGACCGCTGTTAACTTGGGTGCTGCCCTGGCGCAAGCAGGCTATCCGACAATACTTGTTGACTTGGACCCTCAAGGAAACGCGTCAACGGGACTGGGGATTGGGACCGGAGACCGTGATTTCACGGTCTATGACCTTTTGACCGGCGATGCGGATCTCATGACTGCAGCCGTCGACACTGCGGTTCCGAACCTGCGGGTTGTCCCATCGACATCCGATCTTGCGTCTGCCGATGTACAACTGTCCCAAGTTGCTGATCGCACACGTCTTTTGGAACGCCAGCTATCTGATGCACCACATGGAACGATCGTGCTGATCGACTGTCCTCCGGCCTTGGGTCTGTTGACGGTTAATGCGATGGTCGCGGCGTCCAGTGTTCTTGTTCCGCTTCAGGCGGAATTCTATGCCTTGGAGGGTTTGTCGCAGTTGCTGGGTACGGTGAAGCAGGTCCGCCAAGGCGCCAATCCCAAGCTCCGCATCAATGGCATTCTTCTTACGATGTCAGATTATCGGAACAACTTGTCGCAGCAGGTAGAGGCAGACGCGCGCGAGACGCTTGGCGATCTTGTGTATCCCACGGTCATTCCCAGAAACGTCCGCGTGTCCGAGGCCCCGTCACATGCGCAGCCGGTGTTGATCTATGATCCGTCGTCAAAGGGTAGCCACGCATATCGTCAATTCGCGACCGAATTCACGGCGCGCCTGAAACTGATCCCGGAGATTGCGTGATGTCGGACAGCAAAATTGCGAAACGTGGCCTCGGCCGGGGTCTGTCCGCATTGATGGCCGACATGGACTTGGGCGACAGCGCAGGTCCTGCGCAATCGCGAGACCGCATGATGCTCCCAATTGAGCAGATCACCGCTAATCCTGACCAGCCGCGTCGGACCTTCGATCCGGATGCGTTACAGGAGCTTGCCGCCTCCCTGCGACAGCGCGGTGTGCTTCAGCCCCTTATCGTGCGTCCCCACCCACAGGACAAGGATCTCTATCAGATCGTCGCGGGCGAACGGCGCTGGCGTGCGGGCCAAATGGCGCAACTGCATGAGATGCCGGTCATCATCCGCGACATGTCGGATACCGAGGTTCTTGAAGTCGCCATCATCGAGAACATTCAGCGTGCCGACCTGAATGCGATCGAAGAAGCGGCATCGTTCCGGCAACTGATGGACCGTTTCGGTCATACGCAGGAAAAACTGGCCGAAGCGCTGAACAAGAGCCGCAGTCACATCGCAAACCTCCTCAGGCTGCTGTCATTGCCCGATTCTGTCCAGGATATGGTCAAGGACGGCAAGCTCAGTGCGGGGCACGCCCGCGCCTTGATCACGGCTCCCAACGCCGCGCAGTTGGCCCGTAGGGTCAGTGAAAAAGGCCTGTCGGTCCGTGATACCGAAGAGATGGTGCGAAAGCTGTCGCAGGACGGCGGTGAAAAGCCGCGCAAGGCCTCGCGAAGCGCTGCAAAGGATGCCGATACCAAGGCGCTGGAGGCAGATCTGGGTGCTCATCTGAAGATGCGCGTGCAGATTTCACATGGCGGTGCAGACGGGGGGCAGTTGACGATCACCTATCGTGATCTGGACCAACTGGATCAGCTGTGCCAGCTTCTTGGAGGTAATCGCTGACCATATATAGTATATGGTAAGGGAGTTGCTGCCAAATCCTGATTATTGGCTGGGTCGCGTTATAAGAAACAGCGCGACCAGTCCACAGATCGCCGCCTGAGTCGCAACGACCCAAGGCGGCATCCCCACCCACCACGAAATGCCGACCCCGGAGCTCATCGCGGTGATGGCCCAGATCTTGGCCAATCGCCCGACGACACCACGTTCCTGCCACGCACGCACGGGTGGTCCGTAGGTGGGGTGATCCAGGATCCGGCGCTCCAATGTCGGAGAGGATCGTGCAAAGGCCCACGCGGCCACCAGAAGGAAGGGGACCGTCGGCACCACCGGCAAGGCGACACCGATGATCCCGCACAGGGCAAACAGCCATCCCAAGACCAGCCACATCCGGCGCCGCATCGGTCAGGCCGCCAGTTCGCGCAGAACCGCGTTCAGCACCGGCCGGCCCTGCGCGGTTGCCCGGATGCGCCCATCACGGCGGTCGATCATCCCCATGTCGATCAGTGACGTCACCGCATGCTCCTCCAGCGGCTTGCCGGACAAGGCCGCATAGCGCGCTTCGTCCAGGCCTTCGGTCAGGCGCAGGGACATCAACAGGTACTCGGTCGCCTGCTCATGTGCGGGAATGGCGTCGCGCGGCACCTCTCCGGTTCCGGTTGTTTCCACCGCCTGAAGCCAGGCTCCGGGCATGCGATGCGCCTCGGTCGCCATGCGTCCGTTGGGCAGGGTCAGCCGTCCATGCGCACCGGGACCGACGGCCGCCCAGTCCCCTTGGCGCCAATAGACCAGATTGTGACGGCTCTGCGCGCCGGGGCGGGCGTGGTTCGAAATCTCATAGCATCCCATGCCGGCAGCCTCGCACAGGTCCTGGGTGTCGAAATACATGTCGGCCGACAGGTCGTCATCGGGCAGGTCGCGCAGCTTGCCCGCCTCGGCCCGTGCGCCAAACGCCGTGCCGGGCTCGATCGTCAGCTGATACAACGACAGATGATCTACGGCCATGGACAGCGCCTCGCGCAGTTCCGCCCGCCAAGCGGTGCGATCCTGGCCCTGTCTGGCATAGATCAGGTCGAAACTGACCCTGTCGAAGACGCTGCGCGCGACGTCGAATGCCGTGCGCGCCTCGGCCACGGAATGCATGCGGCCAAGCCGGTGCAGGTCGGTGTCGTTCAGTGCCTGTATCCCCATCGACAGGCGGTTCACACCCGCATCGGCAAATCCGCGAAAGCGGCCCTTTTCGACGCTGGTCGGATTGGCTTCCAGCGATATCTCGATATCGTTGGCAAAGCCCCACCCGGCCTGGGCGGCGCGGATCACCGCATCGACCGTCTCGGGCAGCATCAGCGATGGGGTACCGCCGCCAAAGAAGATGCTGCCCAGATGCCGGTCCGGCGTTTCGGCGGCAAGGCGCACGATCTCGGCGGACAGGGCGTCTGCCCATCGGCGCTGATCGACATGGGCCACGACATGGCTGTTGAAATCGCAATAGGGGCACTTGGCCGCGCAGAAGGGCCAATGCACATAAAGGCCGAACCCCCCGGCACGCCAATCCTCGCCCGCGACCGTCATCCGCGGAACGCCGTGACTTCGATCTCGACGCGCATCTCGGGCCGGATCAGGCCCGCGACCACCATCGTGGCCGCAGGCCGGATGTCGCCAAGCGCATCGGACAGGGCGGGGGCGATGACGTCGACCAGCGCGGCATCGGTGATCGTGTACTGCACCCGAACGATGTCGGCAGGCGCAAAGCCCGCCTGCTCCAGCACTAGAAAGATCGTCGTGAAACAGTTGCGCGCCTGCTGGCAGGCATCCTCTGGCATGGTCATGTCGGCATAGTCGTAGCCGGTGACACCCGACACGAAGCACCAGTCGCCCTTGACCACGGCGCGGCTGTAGGCCAGCCGCGCCTCGAAGGGCGATCCGGTGGTCAGCCTATGCAAAGCAGGCCTCGATCATGCGCGACACGGCACGGGCGCGATGGCTGAGGCTGTTCTTGGTCTTGGCGGGCATCTCTCCCAAGGTGACGGGGTGTCCGTCGGGCTGGAAGATCGGGTCATAGCCGTGACCCTCGGCCCCGCGCGGCGGCCAGACGACCTGGCCCGGCAGAACGCCCTCGAACACCTCCTCGTGGCCGTCGGGCCACATCAGCACCAGCGTGCAGCGGAACTGCGCACGACGCGGGGCAGGGGCGTCCACGGCCTCCAATTCGCGCCAGGTGCGCTCCATGGCCATGGCGAAATCGCGGCCCTGGGGCGTTTCGGCCCAGTCCGCGGTCTGGACGCCCGGCGCGCCGCCCAGGGCATCGACGCAGATGCCGCTGTCGTCCGACAGGACGGGCAGGCCGGTCGCCTGCATGGCGGCGCGTGCCTTGATGCGGGCATTGCCGACGAAGCTGTCCTCGGTTTCGGCGGGTTCGGCCAGACCCATCTGGGCCGCGCCGACCACCTCGACGCCATAGGGCGCCAGCAGGGCGCGCATCTCGTCGAGCTTGCCGGCGTTGTGCGTCGCGACCAGCAGCCGCTTGTCGGTGAACTGCCTCATGCCACGGCCGCCTTCTGCGCGGCGACCAGATCGGCCATCCCGGCCTCGGCCAGGTCCAGCAGACGTCCCATCTCGTCGCGCGAGAAGGTCGCGCCTTCGGCCGACATCTGCACCTCGATCAGGCGGCCCGCACCGGTCAGCACGAAGTTGCCGTCGGTCCCGGCCTCGCTGTCCTCGGCATAGTCCAGGTCCAGAAGCGGCTGACCCGCATAGATGCCGCAGCTGACGGCCGCCACGTGGTCCAGGATCGGGTCGCTGGAGATCGCGCCGGCCTTCAGCAGCTTGTTCACCGCCAGCCGCAGCGCCACCCAGCCCCCGGTGATGGACGCACAGCGCGTGCCGCCGTCCGCTTGGATCACGTCGCAGTCGATGCTGATCTGGCGTTCGCCCAGGACGCTGCGGTCGATGCCCGCGCGCAGGCTGCGGCCGATCAGGCGCTGGATCTCCTGCGTGCGGCCCGACTGCTTGCCCTGGGCTGCCTCACGGCGGTTGCGCGTGTTCGTGGCGCGTGGCAGCATGCCGTATTCGGCCGTGACCCAGCCCAGGCCGGTGCCTTTCAGGAAACGCGGCGGGTTGTCCTCGATGGTGGCGGTGCACAGGACATGCGTGTCGCCGCACCGGATCAGACAGGACCCCTCGGCGTGGCGCATCACCCCGGTTTCAATTGAAATCGGACGCATTTGGGCTAGATTCCGGCCGGACGGGCGCATGACTGTTCCTTTTCGTGAGGTTAGGATGCCCATACCGTCCGGGGGCACCATCACGCAACCCCACCGAGGGTCACAAGACGGGGCGCATGAACCAGGAATCGCTGCTGCACGAGATGAACGACCGGTCCCGCGAGGTGTTTCGCCGGGTCGTCGAATCCTATCTGGAGACCGGAGAGCCGGTGGGCTCTCGCACCCTGACCCGCGCGCTGTCCGAAAAGGTCAGCGCCGCGACCATCCGAAACGTGATGCAGGACCTGGAATTCATGGGCCTGCTAGACAGCCCGCATGCATCCGCAGGGCGCCTGCCGTCGCAGATGGGCCTGCGCCTGTTCGTCGACGGCATGATGGAGATCGATGCCGTCAATTCGACCGACCGTGCCGCCATCGACCAGACGCTTGGCAATGACGACCCCGAGACCGGGGTGCTGCTGGACCGTGTCAGCACGGCGCTGTCCTCGATCACGCGCGGCGCGTCGCTGGTCCTGATGCCCAAGCACGAAGCGCCGATCCGCCATATCGAATTCGTCAGCCTGGGTCCGGATCGGGCGCTGGTGGTTCTGGTCTTTGCCGACGGCCATGTCGAGAACCGCATCTTTACCCCCCCGCCCGGCCAGACCCCGTCATCGATGCGCGAGGCCGGCAATTTCCTGAACGCCATGGCCGAGGGCAAGACATTGGCCGAACTGCGCGGCCATCTGTCCCAGCAGATCAACGCCCGCAGGCGCGAACTGGACGTGCTGGCCGCAGAGCTGGTGGAATCGGGCATCGCGCTGTGGGGCGCCGAGGCCACCGACCCGCGCCTGATCGTGCGGGGACGCGCGAACCTGCTGGACCGCGAGGCCGCCGACCTGGACCGCATCCGCGTGCTGTTCGACGACCTGGAACGCAAGCGCGACATCGTCGAGTTCCTGGAACTGACCGAACGGGGCGAGGGTGTGCGCATTTTCATCGGCTCCGAGAATAAGCTTTTTTCACTTTCGGGTTCCGCTCTGGTGGTTTCACCCTATATGAATGCCGACCGGAAAATTGTGGGTGCGGTGGGTGTCATCGGGCCGACCCGGCTGAATTACGGCCGGATCGTGCCGATCGTCGATTATACCGCGCAGCTGGTCGGGCGGGTGCTGTCCGGCCGGAAAGGATGAAGTGAAATGACCGAGCAGAACGAACAGCCCATGGACGAATTCATGGATGACCCCCTGGCAGAGCCCGATGACGCGCTGGCCCAGCTGACCGCCGAGCGCGACGAGCTGCGCGACAAGTGGATGCGCGCGTTGGCCGATGCCGAAAACTCGCGCAAGCGGGCCGACAAGGACCGCCGCGACGCCGAGAATTACGGCGGATCGCGCCTGGCACGCGATCTGCTGCCCGTGCATGACGCCCTGACCCGCGCGCTGGACGCCGCGGGAGAGGAGCAGCGCACCGCCGCCGCCGCCCTGATCGAGGGGGTCGAACTGACCCTGCGCGAGCTGTCCAACGTGTTCACCAAGCACGGCGTGACCATCATCCGCCCCGAGGCCGGCGACAAGTTCGACCCCACCCACCACGAGGCGATGTTCGAGGCCGCGGTCCCCGGCACCGTCGCGGGCCACATCATCCAGGTGATGGATAACGGCTTCATGCTGCACGACCGCCTGCTGCGCCCGGCCAAGGTCGGCGTGTCCTCGACCCCCGCCAGCTGACCGATTCGCAGCCCGGTCCGTGGGCCGGGCTGCTACCTTCCGCTGACTTGCCGAATGTTCCCGATGGCGCGACGCTTGGTCACACCGGTCAGCCAGAGGAGGGGATGATGACCAGCACTCAGGGGGTGCATATCCACCCTGCCGTCGATCACGGCATCGCGAAAGGCAGCCCGGGCTTCTCGGGCGGGGTCCTGACGTGTCACTGCGCGACCAACCCGGTCAAGGTCCGGGTCAGCGCGCAGACCGCCCACAACCATGTCTGCGGCTGCACCAAGTGCTGGAAACCCGACGATGCGGTGTTCAGCCAGATCGCCGTGGTGTCCCGCGATTCCGTCGAGGTCCTGGAGGGCGCCGACAAGCTGGAGGTCGTGGACGCTGGGGCCGCCATCCAGCGCCACCGCTGCCGCGAGTGCGGCGTGCACATGTACGGCCGGATCGAGAACAAGGACCATCCGTTCTACGGGCTGGACTTCGTGCATACCGAACTGTCGGGGGAACAGGGTTGGTCGGCGCCGGAATTCGCGGCATTCGTCAGCTCCGTCATCGAATCGGGGGTCGAACCAAGCCGCATGGACGGCATTCGTTCGCGCCTGCGCGAACTGGGGCTGGAGCCCTATGACGCACTGTCCCCGCCGTTGATGGACGCGATCGCCACCAGCATCGCCAAGCGCTCCGGTGCGCTGCCCGCTTGACGGGGATGCGCATTAGACTGGAAGAACAGCCAAGGGGCCGCTTGTCGGCCCCTTAGACCTGACTGAAACGCCCGACCGACAAGCCCGTGAGGGAACAGGAGAATAGTCATGAGAACCCGTGCCGCCGTGGCCCTAGAGGCCGGCAAACCGCTGGAAGTGATGGAGGTCAACCTGGAAGGCCCCAAGGCCGGCGAGGTCATGATTGAAATCAAGGCCACCGGTATCTGCCATACCGACGAATTCACCCGTTCGGGCGACGACCCGGAAGGCATCTTCCCCGCCATCCTGGGCCATGAGGGCGCGGGCGTCGTGGTCGAGGTCGGCCCCGGCGTCACCTCGCTGAAGGTCGGCGATCACGTCATCCCGCTCTACACGCCCGAATGCCGCGAATGCCCGTCCTGCCTGTCGGGCAAGACGAACCTGTGCACCAAGATCCGCGCGACCCAGGGCAAGGGCCTGATGCCCGACGGCACGACCCGCTTCAGCATGCTGGATGGCACGCCGATCTATCACTACATGGGCTGCTCGACCTTCGCCAACCACACGGTCCTGCCCGAGATCGCGGTCGCCAAGGTCCGCGAGGACGCACCCTTCGACAAGATCTGCTATATCGGCTGCGGCGTGACCACCGGCATCGGCGCGGTCATCAACACTGCCAAGGTCGAGATCGGCGCCAAAGCGGTGGTCTTTGGCCTGGGCGGCATCGGCCTGAACGTCGTGCAGGGCCTGCGGCTGGCGGGCGCGGACATGATCATCGGCGTCGATCTGAACAACGACCGCCGCGAGATGGCCGAACGCTTCGGCATGACGCATTTCGTCAATCCCAAGGAAATCGATGGCGGCATCGTCCAGCACATCGTCGAGATGACCAAGACCCCCTTCGACCAGATCGGCGGCGCCGATTACAGCTTTGACGCGACCGGCAGCACCAAGGTGATGCGCGACGCGCTGGAATGCACCCATCGGGGCTGGGGCGTGTCGGTGATCATCGGCGTGGCCGCGGCGGGCGCCGAGATCAGCACCCGCCCGTTCCAGCTGGTCACCGGCCGGGTCTGGAAGGGCACGGCCTTCGGCGGCGCGCGCGGGCGGACCGACGTGCCCAAGATCGTCGACTGGTACATGGACGGCAAGATCGAGATCGACCCGATGATCACCCACACGATGCCGCTCGACGACATCAACAAGGGCTTCGATCTGATGCATCACGGTGAATCGATCCGCTCGGTCGTCCTTTACTGATCCTTCATGGCTGCTTAGGTAAAAGAACGGCGGGGCCCCGGTCCCGCCGTCGCCATGAGAGAGAACAAGGAGCAGGCCGATGCGTCACCAGTGGCTGGACGATGACGACGACGAACCGCAAGAAGACGACCGCCGCCACAAGGAAGAGGGCGGGCTGGGCCTGCCCGAAGGCGACAAGATCGGCAAGCTGTACTTCAAGTCGCGCACGGTGATCGTCGCCGGCGCCATCAACGACAAGCTGGCGCAGCGCACCGTGGCCCACCTTCTGGCCTTGGCCGAGGAAAGCGACAAGCCGATCAACATGCTGATCTCGTCCCCCGGCGGGCATGTGGAATCGGGCGACATGATCCACGACGTGGTCAAGTTCATCCGTCCCACCGTGCGCACCATCGGGTCGGGCTGGGTCGCCAGCGCCGGCGCGCTGATCTTCGTCGCGGCGAAGAAGGAAAACCGCTACTGCCTGCCCAACACCCGCTTCCTGATCCACCAGCCCTCGGGCGGGATCGGCGGCACGTCCTCGGACATGATGATCCAGGCGGAACAGGTGCGCCTGATGCGCGATCGCCTGAACCAGATCTTCGCCGAGGCGACCGGTCAGAAGGTCGAGCGGATCGAGAAGGACACGCAGCGCGATTTCTGGCTGAACACGCAGGAGGCGCTGGATTACGGCCTGCTGGGCCAGGTGATCCGCAGCGCGGACGACCTGAAATGACGGCAGGGGGCGGATTGACCATCCGCCCGGCCMCCCCCGCCGATCACGACGCGATCTGGGCCATCCTGGAGCCCGTCTATCGTGCCGGAGAAACCTATTGCATCCCCCGCGACATCACCCGCCCCGAGGCGATCGCCGACTGGTTCGGGCATCCCTTCACGGCCTTCGTCGCGGTGCTGGACGGCCGCATCCTGGGGACCAGCCATGTGGGCGCGAACCGCCCCGCAGGCGGGTCGCATGTCGCCAACGCGTCCTTTGCGACCCATCCGGACGCGCGGGGCCGGGGCGTCGCCCGCGGGCTGGTCGAACATGCCAAATCATGGACCGCCGCGCAGGGATTCGCCGCGATGCAGTTCAATTTCGTGGTGTCGACCAATGCCGATGCCGTCCATTTGTGGCAGAAGGCCGGATTTTCCATTGTCGGCCGGCTGCCGGGGGCGTTTCGTCATCCCCAGCTTGGACCGGTCGATGGGCTGGTCATGTTCCACACCCTGAAGGGAGAGCCCGATGAGCCTTGAGACCCTGTCCGAAACCCGCAGCTTCGGCGGCACCCAAGGCGTCTATCGCCACAAGTCGCAGGCCACCGACACCGACATGACCTTTGCCGTCTACCTGCCGGAGATGGCGCTGCACGGGCGCGTACCGGTTCTGTGGTACCTGTCCGGCCTGACCTGCACTCACGACAACGCGATGACCAAGGCCGCCGCCCAGCAATGGTGCGACGAGGCCGGCATCGCGATCATCTTTCCCGACACCTCGCCCCGCGGCGAGGGTGTGGCCAACGACGAGGCCTATGACCTGGGCCAGGGTGCGGGCTTTTACGTGAACGCCACGCAGGACCCGTGGAAGCCGCATTTCCAGATGTGGCATTACATCGTCCATGAACTGCCCGAACTGGTGTCCGACAATTTCGCCATCGACCGCGATGCGATGGGCATCACCGGCCATTCGATGGGCGGGCACGGCGCGCTGACCATCGCGATGACCCATCCCGACCGCTACAAGTCGGTGTCGGCCTTCTCTCCGATCGCGAACCCGACGGAATCGGACTGGGGCCGCAAGCAGTTCACGGCCTATCTGGGCGAGGATCGCGCCACGTGGCGGGCCCATGACGCGACGCTGCTGATGACCGAGAAAGGCTATCCCGGAGAGGTGCTGATCGACCAGGGCGCCAACGACCAGTTTCTGGACCTGCTGCGTCCCGAATCGTTGGCCCATGCGATGATGGCGCGCCGCCAGCCCGGTCAGTTCCGCATGCATCCGGGCTATGACCACAGCTACTTCTTCGTCCAGAGCTTCATGGCCGACCATGTCTTCTGGCATGCCGAACGGCTGGTCTGAACCGATTGCCGAACATTCCCGACGCCCCTGCCGTTTTCCCATAAGACTTTAGGGGCAAAGGGCAGGGGCCGCGATTGACGCAAGGGGGTGCCCGACCAACTACTTGGACATGGAATGCCGCGGGGGGAGGAAATCCGCGGCGCTTATCCGGGGAGCGGAGGAGCACTCGATGAAACATCTCTTGAACAGCGCGGCTGTCGCGCTGCTTTTGACCGGCGCATCGGCTTACGCGAATGAAAGCGTCCTGACCGAGACCGCCGAGGCCGGACAATGGGCCATCCAGACCGGCGACTATGCCAACACCCGGTATTCCGAATTGGACCAGATCACCCGTGAGAACGTCGGCGATCTGCGCGTCGCCTGGACCTTCTCGACCGGCGTGCTGCGCGGACACGAGGGCGGACCGCTGGTCGTGGACAACGTAATGTATGTCCACACGCCCTTTCCGAACAACATCTTCGCGCTGGACCTGAACGACAATGGCAAGATCCTGTGGCGCTATACGCCCCAGCAGGACCCCGAGGTCATCGCGGTCATGTGCTGCGACACCGTCTATCGCGGTCCGGCCTATGCAGACGGACTGATCCTGTCGCACCAGGCCGACACGACGCTGGTGGCGCTTGACGCCAAGACCGGCGAGGTCAAGTGGTCGGTCAAGACCGGTGACCCGGCCATCGGCGAGACGAACACCGCGACCGTGCTGCCAGTGGGCGACAAGGTGATCGTGGGCGTGTCGGGAGGCGAATACGGCGTGCGCGGCCGCATCACTGCCTACAGTCTGGCCGACGGGTCCGAAGTCTGGAAAGCTTATTCGACCGGCCCCGACGAGGAGATGCTGGTTGATCCGGAAACCACTATGCACTTGGGCAAGCCCATCGGCGCCGACAGCTCGCTGAACAGCTGGGAAGGCGATCAGTGGAAGATCGGCGGCGGTTCGACTTGGGGCTGGTATTCCTATGACCCGGACCTGAACCTGGTCTATTACGGCACCGGCAACCCGTCGACCTGGAACCCGTCGCAGCGTCCCGGCGACAACCGCTGGTCCATGACCATCATGGCCCGCGACGCCGATACCGGCATGGCCAAGTGGTTCTACCAGAAGACGCCCCATGACGAATGGGACTATGACGGCGTGAACGAGAACATCCTGGTCGACAAGGAAATCGACGGCCAGATGCGCAAGCTGCTGGTGAACTTCGACCGCAACGGCTTCGGCTACACGCTGGACCGCGAGACGGGCGAACTGCTGGTGGCCGAAAAGTTCGACCCGGCCGTCAACTGGGCGACCGAAGTCGACATGAACAAGGACTCCGAGACCTACGGCCGTCCGCTGGTCGTGTCGGAATACTCGACCGCCCAGAACGGCGAGGACACCAACACCACCGGCGTCTGCCCGGCGGCGCTGGGCTCCAAGGACCAGCAGCCGGCGTCCTATTCGCCGAAGACCGGCCTGTTCTATGTGCCGACCAACCACGTCTGCATGGACTATGAACCCTTCCGCGTCGCCTATACCGCGGGTCAGCCCTATGTCGGCGCGACGCTGTCGATGTATCCGGCCCCCGAAAGCCATGGCGGCATGGGCAACTTCATCGCTTGGGACGCCGTCGCGGGCGAGATCAAGTGGTCGCTGCCGGAGCAGTTCTCGGTCTGGTCGGGCGCCCTGGCGACCGCGGGCGACGTGGTCTTCTACGGCACGCTGGAAGGTTACCTGAAGGCTGTCGACGCCGAGACGGGCGAGGAGCTCTACAGCTTCAAGACGCCGTCGGGCATCATCGGCAACACCATGACCTACGAGAACAACGGCAAGCAGTATGTCGCGGTTCTGTCGGGTGTCGGCGGATGGGCGGGCATCGGTCTGGCGGCCGGTCTGACCAATCCCAATGACGGTCTGGGTGCCGTGGGCGGCTATGCGGCCCTCAGCGACTATACCGAACTGGGCGGTCAGCTGACCGTGTTCGAACTGCCGGACTGATCTGCCGGCCGCGGGGCGTCTCATACTTTCGTTCCGCATACGCAAGCGTGACCTATGACGGCGCCGCCCCAGCACTAGACTGGGGCGGAACCGTCTGAGGAGACAGACGACTTTGGGAGGACTTCCGACATGAAAGCCATCACCAGCCTCACGGCGCTGGTCCTGGGCGCGTCTTTGGCCGGCATGGCTTGGGCGCAGACCGAAACGACGCCCCCGGCGGACGCGGGCGCTGGTGCGGCCGCCGCCGTGTCGGGTGATGCCGCGGCAGAGGCCCCCGCCGATGCCGCAGCCGCCGAACCTGCAGCCGACGCAGCCGCCGAAGGGACCGAGACCGCAGCGGCAGGCGCCCATGTCCTGCCCAACGGCCAGGACATGACCCCGGTCGAGGAGCTGGACGGCCGCTGGCGCAATGACGAGGGCATTCCGACCTTCAAGGTCGAGGATGGCGTCGTCGATTTCGCGACCTTCAACGGTTTCCGCCGCTATCACGCGGAATGCCATGTCTGCCACGGTCCTGACGGCGAGGGGTCGACCTATGCCCCCGCGCTGAAGGAATCGGTGTTGCGCATGGATTATTACGACTTCATGCAGACCGTGGCGTCGGGCCGGCAGGGCACGAACTCGGTCATGCCCGCCTTCGGCACCAACAAGAACGTCTGGTGCTATATCGACGACATCTATGTCTATCTGCTGGCGCATGGCACCGGCGAGATCGGTCGCGGTCGTCCGGCGGAACGCGCCGACAAGTCAGAAGAGTATACCGCGCAGGAAGATTCCTGCATGTCCAGTTGACGGCCCTAGGACGCCTTGCCGGGCTGGTGCTGGCGGTGGGGGTGCTGTCCACCCCGGCCGCGGCCCAGGTGGCGGATCTGCGCTCCACCACCCAGTTCCGGGTCTGCGCCGACCCCGCGAACGCGCCGATGTCCAGCCGCGACGGCAGCGGGTTCGAGAACAAGCTGGCCGAGTTCTTTGGCCAGCAGCTTGGACTGCCGGTGACCTATTTCTGGTTCCCGTCGGGCATGGGGTTCGTGCAACGCACCCTGCGGGAGGGCAATTGCGACGTGGTGATCGGCTACGCCCAAGGGGACGAACTGGTCCAGAACACCAACCACTACTACACCTCGGTCTATGGCATCGTGACGCGCAAGGACGGTCCGCTGGCCAAGGTTGACCGCCTCAGCGACCCGGCGCTGAAGGAGGTCGGCATCGGCGTCGTGGCGGGCACGCCTCCTGCCACGCATCTGGCGCGGGCGGGTCTGGCGCCCAACATGCGCGGCGCGGATCTGTTCGTCGACCGCCGGGTCGAGGATCCGATGGGCGATCTGCTGGAGGATGTCCGCAGCGGTGCGACGGGCGCCGCCGTGCTGTGGGGCCCCTTGGCCGGACCTCGCGTCAAGGACGACCCCGACCTGCAGTTCACGCCCCTGCTGCACGAGGAGGCGTCGCCGCGCCTGTTCTTCCGCATCACCATGGGCGTGCGCCCCGAGGAGCAGGAATGGAAGCGCGAGCTGAACAGCTTGATCCGTCGCAATCAGGACGGCATCAACCAGATCCTGCACGATGCCGGGGTGCCGCTGGTCGACGACTATGGCAAGGAAGTGCTGCCGTGATCCGCCTGCTGGTGCTGGCGCTGCTGCTGGCACCTGCGGCGCGGGCCGAAACCGTGCCCGAGCCCGACACCTATCACGGCGAACCCTATCGCTCTGCGGTTCCTGCAACGCTGGTCGGGGCGCAGGTCATCGACGTGGGTCAGGCCATCGCCCTGCAGGGGCAGGCGGCGTTTCTGGACGTGCTACCGCGGCCCAAGGCCAAGCCCGCGGGCCTTCCAGAAGGGACGATCTGGAACGAGCCGCCCCACCGCTCGATTCCCGGCGCCGAATGGTTGTGGGACACCGGGTACGAAGCCCTGTCCCCTGCCGAGGAAGCGCGCCTGCGCGATGGGCTGACCCGCGCCAAGGCTGGCGATCCCGATCGCCCCGTGGTGATCTTTTGCCGGTCCGACTGCTGGATGAGCTGGAACGCCGCGCGGCGGGCGGTCGAATGGGGCTTTGACCCGGTGATCTGGTTTCCCGGCGGCACGGATGCCTGGGAACAGGCCGGCCAGCCGCTGGTCACCGTGGAGCCTGTCGCCCCGTAAAGCTGCCGAAGGCGCGGGGACCTGACGGCACGTCGATGCTGTGCGTCACCACCAGCGTCTTGGCATCCAGAATCGTAAGCGTGTCCGAATCCCAGTTCGCGACGGCGACGCCGCTGCCGTCGGGCAGGGTCGCGATTCCTTCGGGATAATCGCCCATGGTGACGGTCGTCACCGGGTCCAGCGTGGCTGCGTCGAACACGGTGACGGTGCCGTCATACTGGTCGGTGACGAAACCCCGCCCCCCGGCAAAGGCGACGGCATAGGGATGGCTGCCGGTCGGCACCCGGCCCGTCAGCCGCCCCGCGACCGGATCGATGACCGACACCACATCCCCTTGTACATCGGCTGAAAACAGCTGTCCGTCATGGAAGGTCACGCCGAAGGGATGCGCCCCGGCCGTCGCCACGCGATGCAGCAGCGCCCCGGTCCCGGCGTCGAATATGCTGACCTGATCCGAATCACGATCGGCCGTCGCCACCAGGCCCATACCGTCGGTCGCCACGCCTGCCGGCGCGTCGCCGGTGGGCGCGCTCCATACCGGCTGCAGGTCGGCGTCCAGCCGGGTCAGCCGCGCACCGTACCAGTTGGTGACGAAGACCCCGCCATCGCCCGCCGCGGCCAATCCGAAGGCCCCGGCGCCCAGGTCCCGATGGGCCAAGGGCAAGGCGTCTTCGTCCAACACGTGCAGGCGTCCGCTGTCGGCGGCAATGACATAGACGCGTCCGACCTGCGGGTCATAGGCTACAGGCGCAGGGGCATCTGGAATGTCGGCCGTCGCAATGATCGCGCCCGTCCCCAGGTCGATCACCGACAACGCATCGGCGTTCTGCGAGGTCACGAACGCAAGATCCCCGGCCAAGACCGGGGACCCTGTCAGCAGCAGCGCCAAGAACGCGCCCCGCACCTATTCGACGCGGCCAAAGCGTTCCGCCAGGGCGTCCAGCCCGGCCTGATAGACGCCGTCGACCGCTGCGATGGCGGCATCGTCGTTCAGTTCGGCCGGGGGTTCGTTGTTCGGGAAACCGCGATAGAAGCCGCCCTTCCACAGGACCTCGGCCTTGCCGTCCTTGTCGCTGACCTGCAGCGTCGAGGAGTAGTTGGTCACCGGCAGGACCGCCGTGTCGACCTCGGTGATCATGTACTTGTACATCATCTTGTCGTTGTCGATGGCCATCAGCTGTTCGGTGATGGTGGGCGCCCCGTCGCCGTTCAGTGTCAGCACGCGGGTCGATTCGTCGGGAACGTCCGCTGCCGCACCCTCGGGCGTCATCGCGGTCGAGGCGACCACCGGATGCCAGCTCATGTCGTCGAAGCGGCCGATCACCTCCCATACCTCGGCGGGGGTGGCATCCAGCGTCACGGTCTTTTCCGTCTTCAGGCGCGACGGGCCATGCGCCCCCGCCATCCCCGTCAGGGCCAGCACCGCACCAAGCGCGCCCGCCAGAACTGTCGTCGTCCTCATTCCTTCCGTTCCTCCCGAAAGATCACATTTCTCAGCAGATAGCTGTAGCCGCGCCGAAACGCGTCATCGGTGTTGCCGCGGATCTCGACCGATCCGGCGCGCACGGTCTCTCCGGTTTCGGCATCGCGCAGGGTCAGATTGACCGACTGGATCAGGTTGGAGACCTTCTGCACCTCTCCGGCGATGGCATAGTCCGATCCCATCCCGCGGGCGATCTTGGTATCGGCGCCGTTCGACCGGACCGGGTTCAGGATGCCCGCCACCGCCTCGGCCGGGGGCGGGGTCAGGGCAAAGCCGCGTCCGGTCAGGTCTTCGGCGATGAAATCCTCGACCATGGCGATGCGCGCGGTCTCGTCCGCGCGGACGCCGTTGATGGCTCCCTCGGTCGAGGTGTCGATGTAATGCAGGCCGAACCAGGTCGCGGTCCCCGGGGGCGGTGCCGGCTGGGCAAGGGCGGCCATGGGGGCCAGCAGCAAGGTCGATATCAGGCCGAAACGGGTCATTCCCCGACCATGCGCCGGGGTCGGGCAGGCGTCCATTAAGACAAAAGGTGCAGCCGCCCCCGACTTTGGGTTGAGGGAAAAGTTCCCGGACGAAACGGGAACAATAACCGGCTTGCCGCATCCCGGATCACCCCCCACCATGCCTGCAGGGAGAGACGAAATGTTCAAAGGAATCATGGGACTTTTGGCTGGTGCCGTGGCACTGGCCCAGCCTGTCGCGGCCCAGACCCCGGACCCGGTGCAGATCCGCACGGCCGTGCTGCGGGTCGACGACCCTGGCCTGCCGCCGATCTCGCGGCTGGACCTGATGCCCGCCGATCTGGGTTTTGCGGGCGCGCGCCTGGCGATCGAGGACAACGACACCACCGGCCGCTTCATGGGCCAGGACTTCGAGGCCGAGGAGGTGGCTGCCACCCCCGAGACCGCCGAGGCCGAGATGGCACGCCTGCTGGACGAGGGGGTGCAGTTCATCGTGCTTCTGGCCGATGACGCGACGACCCTGGCCCTGGCCGACCAGGCGGGGGACCGGGCGATGGTCTTCAATGCGATGGCGCGCGGCGACAACCTGCGCGGGACCGATTGCCGGTTCAACACGATCCACGTCGCGCCAAGCCGCGCGATGCTGACCGACGCCATGACGCAGTTCCTGATGTGGAAGAACTGGCCCCGCTGGTTCCTGATCCACGGCAGCCATCCCGAGGACCAGGCGCTGGCCCAGGCCTGGCGCACCAGCGCCGCCAAGTTCGGCGCCCAGATCGTCGAGGAGCGTGAATACACCGATACCGGCGGCGCGCGCCGCACCGACAGCGGTCACGTACAGGTCCAGGCGCAGATGCCCGTCTTTACGCAGCGCGCCGCGGACCATGACGTGGTCATCGCCGCGGACGAGGCGGACGTCTTCGCCGCCTATCTGCCCTATCTGACCTGGGACGCGCGCCCGGTGGCGGGATCCGCCGGGCTGGTGCCGCGCAGCTGGCATCCGGCGATGGAGGCCTGGGGCGGCACCCAGTTCCAGAACCGCTTCGAGAAGCTGGCCGCCCGCCCGATCCGCGAGGAGGATTACCAGACCTGGCTGTCGCTGCGCATCGTCGGAGAGGCGGCGACCCGCACCAATTCCGGCGACCCCGCCGCGCTGAAGGAGTTCATCCTGTCCCCCGATTTCGACGTCGCGGGGTTCAAGGGCCAGGCCCTGACGGTGCGCGACTGGGACCACCAGGTGCGCCAACCCATCCTGCTGACCACCGGCGTGCTGACCACCTCGGTCAGCCCGCAGGACCAGTACCTGCATCAGACCAGCCAGCTGGACACGCTGGGCGTCGACCGCCCCGAAACCCAATGCCAATTCTGAGAGGCCGCATGCGACATCTTCTGAGTGCCACCACCGGGCTTGCGCTGATGCTTGCCGCCGGACCCGCCCTGGCGAACCGTGTCTTCGTCACCAACGAACGCAGCAACGACGTCACCGTCCTGGACGGAGAGACGTTCGAGGTCATCGGAACCTATCCCGTGGGCAACCGCCCCCGCGGCATCACCATCAGCCCCGACGGGACCGAGCTGTATGTCTGCGCGTCGGACGACAACCTGGTGCGCGTCTTCAACCCCGAGACGATGGAGGAGATGCACACCCTGCCGTCGGGTCCGGACCCGGAGCTGTTCGTGCTGCATCCGTCGGGCAACCCGCTGTTCATCGCCAACGAGGACGACAACATCGTCACCGTGGTCGACACCAAGACCCACCAGATGCTGGCCGAGGTGCCGGTCGGCGTCGAGCCCGAGGGCATGGGCGTCAGCCCCGATGGCAAGGTCGTGATCAACACGTCGGAAACGACGAACATGGCGCATTTCATCGACACCGAGACGTTCCAGATCACCGCCAACGTGCTGGTCGACAGCCGCCCGCGCTTTGCCCAGTACACGGCCGACGGAACCAAGCTATACGTAACGTCCGAGATCGGCGGCACGGTCAGCGTGATCGACCCGGCCACGCAGACGATCACCAAGAAGATCAGTTTCGACATCCCCGGCGTCCTGCCCGAGGCGATCCAGCCGGTCGGCGCGCGCGTGACGTCCGACGGGTCCAAGCTGTTCGTGGCCCTGGGGCCGGCCAACCGGGTCGCCGTGATCGACGCCACCACTGATGAGGTGACTGATTACCTGCTGGTCGGGCAGCGGGTCTGGCAGCTGGCCTTCAGCCCGGACGAGAAATACCTCTATACCACCAACGGCAATTCCAACGACGTGTCGATCATCGACGTGGCCGCCAACGAGGTCGTTCGCTCGGTTCCCGTGGGGCAGCAGCCCTGGGGTGTCGTCGTCGCCCCGGACTGATCCGGCATCCCTGCATATCCTGAGGAGGAGAGATTCCATGACCACGCTGACGAAACTGATGTCCGGTGCCGCCTTGGCCCTGATCCTGGCGGTGCCCGCCAACGCCCAGGATGCCGCGGCCCCCGACGCCTCTACCGAGCAGGCACCCGGCGGCGATGCCGTGGTGGGCGAACCCGCCGAGGCGGGCACCCAATCGGGCGAGGCCGTCGAGGCGGACGAGGATGATGACGACGAGGAGGAGGAGGCGCCGTCCGAGGGGACCTATGACGCGACCGGCATGTTCGATTACGGCTTCTCGGGCCTTCTGGCGCGGGAAAATCGTACCGACCTGGCGCCCCTGACGCTGGCATCCGGCCAGCCCGTCGCGGGCGGCGAATACACGATCAAGTCGGGCGGCTACTATCGCATCAACATCGTGGCCGACGGCAGCCAGGAGCTGGCCCTGTCGGGCGGCGACTTCTTCCGCGCGATCTGGATCAACGAGATCGTCATCGGCGACACCGAGATCCGGCCGATGGGCGTGCACAGCATCGAATTCGATGCCGACGGCACGGCGGTCCTCAGCTTTGTCGCGGTGCTGCCCGGTCGATACACCTTGTCAGTGCCGGGTTCTTCGGGCGACAGTCTGCAAGCCGTATTCAACATCCAGTAGGGTTCATTGACCGCCGCGTTGCAGATCGACCATGTCAGCCACAATTTCGGTGCCGTGCAGGCACTGGACGATGTGTCGCTGACGGTGCCGCGCGGCGGATTCACCGCCCTTCTGGGGGTGAATGGCGCGGGCAAGACCACGCTGTTCTCGCTTGTGACGCGGCTCTACAACAACCGGTCGGGGATGATCCGCGTGGCGGGGCACGACCTGCGGCGCGAACCGTCGCAGGCGCTGGCCCGTCTGGGCGTGGTCTTTCAAAGCCGCGCGATGGATGCCGACCTGACGATCCGCCAGAACCTGATCTATCACGCCAGCCTGCACGGGATACCCGGCAGGCTGGCGCGGCCACGCATCGACCAGGTGCTGGGCCAGGTCGATCTGGCCGACAAGGCCGACACCCGCGTCACCGCCCTGTCCGGCGGCCAGTCGCGCCGGGCCGAGATCGCGCGCGCCCTGATCCACAGCCCCGACCTGCTGCTGCTGGACGAGGCGACGGTGGGCCTGGACGTGAAGTCGCGGGCCGAGGTGCTGGCACTGACCCGCCGCCTGATCGCCCGCGMCGGCGTGTCCGCCCTGTGGGCCACCCATATCATGGACGAGATCGACCCCGCCGACGACCTGGTGATCCTGCATCGCGGCAGGGTGCTGCGCCAGGGTCGCGCTGCCGACATCGCCGGGCCGCACGGGCTGACGCGCGCCTTCCTGGACCTGACCGGAGTCGCGCCATGACCGCACCCACCGACCGCCCCCGCGGCTGGCTGACCGCCTTTCTGGGCATCGCGCGCCGCGAGACGCTGCGCTTCGTCAACCAGCGCGGGCGCTTCCTGGCGGCACTGGTGCGCCCGCTGGTCTGGCTGTTCATCTTTGCCGCCGGGTTCCGCGCCGTGCTGGGTCTGTCGATCACGCCGCCCTATCAGACCTATGTCCTGTACGAGGTCTACGTGACCCCTGGCCTGGTCGCGATGATCCAGCTCTTCAACGGCATGCAGTCGTCGTTGTCGATGGTCTACGACCGAGAGACCGGGGCCATGCGCACGCTGCTGGTCAGCCCGTTTCCGCGTTGGTACCTGCTGGGATCCAAGCTGATCGCGGGGGTGATCGTGTCGATCATCCAGGTGTTCACCTTCCTGGCCATCGCGTATTGGTGGGGCATCCGCCCGCCCGTCTGGGGCTATGTCACCGTGATCCCGGCGCTGATCCTGTCGGGGCTGATGCTGGGCGCGATGGGTCTGTTCCTGTCCAGCGCGATCCGCCAGCTGGAGAATTTCGCGGGTGTCATGAACTTCGTGATCTTCCCGATGTTCTTTGCCTCGTCCGCGCTGTACCCGCTGTGGCGGATGCGCGAAAGCAGCCCGCTGTTGCACGACATCTGCGCCGTCAATCCCTTCACCCACGCGGTCGAGCTGATCCGGTTTGCGCTGTACATGCAGGTGAACTGGACCGCCCTGGCGGTGGTCCTAGGATGTTTGGCGGGGTTCTTCGGCGCGGCGGTCTTCATGTATGATCCGCAAAAGGGCCTGTGGGCCCGGCGGAAAGGAGGTCCCGCATGATCCGCATCACCCTGGCCCTGGCGCTGCTGGCCGGTCCCGCCTTCGGCGCGGCGGGGACCGATCCCGACTGGCCCTGCATCCAGCGCAAGCAGCCGCATCTGTCGATGGGCCAGGTCTGGACCGGCCCCATCCCGGACGACGAGACGCTGGCCCTTGCCCGCGATCCCGACATCGCCCGCCTGGCCGAACGTCTGGAACAGCGCCGCCTGCCGATCGAGGAGGCCGAGACGGAGATCGCCGAATTCGGAGCCGAGGCCCCAGACACGCATCTGGTCGCACTGATGCAGGCAATCTTCGACCGGATCGACAGTGACCGCAGCGCGCTGATCGCGGGCATCGCGCGCTATGGCCGGTCGCAGGTGGACCTGTCCGAACGGATCGAGGAACGCCGCGCCCGCATGGCCGAAATGGAGGCCGCCGAGGCCCCCGATTTCGACGCCATCGACGCCGAGGAAAAGGCCCTGGACTGGGATCAGCGTATCTTCACCGAACGCCAGCAGTCGCTGACCTATGTGTGCGAGACGCCGGTGATCCTGGAACAGCGCATCTTCACGCTGGGCCGTGCCATCGCCGGCCAGCTGGACTAGGGCGCGTCGCTGCGCGACAGTCGCAGGATGTCGTCATGGCTGCGGTCCAGCCGGCCCGCCAGCCCGTCGCGCACCGCCTGATCCAGGATGGTCCGAAACAGGGCGGCGTCGGGGCCATAATCGCCGGCCTTGCGCCGCCACTTGCGCAGCAGCACCGGGACCAGTGGCCAGAACCACGGTCCCGCCGCCACCCGATAGGCCATCAGCGCATTGCGATACATGTAGAACACCTTCCACATCGGCCTCAGCACGACACCACCCTGCGCCTGCAGGGCCGTGGTGTCGTGATCGAACCGCACCTGCGGCGCGAACCCGATGCGCAGTCCGGCACGGCGCATCTGCAGCGTGTACAGCTGGTCGTCGCCATAGATGAACAGGCGCGGGTCGGGCAGCCCGGCCCGCTGCAGCGCCGCGTGCGACAGGAACAGGCCGACGAAGCTGCTCATGTCCACCCGCACGACCGGCGACCCGGTCCGGTAATCACCATCGCCCAGATGGAACCCGGCACGGCCGCGGCCCAGGGGCATCCGCGCCAGGGTGCGCAGGAAGGCCCCCGGATTCCAGAACGGATTGCGATAGGGGCGGTTCATCTCGCAGATGCGGCCGTCGGGGTGATGCACCGCGGCGCCGATCGCGTCCCATTCCGACAGATCCATCGCCCGGAAGGCTTCGATGGCGCCGGGCGCGGGGCGACCGTCATCGTCCATGACCACGGTCCAGTCGGCCTGCGCCTCGTCTCGCGCAAGCTGCATGCCG
>NZ_WEKR01000034.1:0-22145 GCF_024105395.1 Paracoccus sp. 08
CGGCCAGCCCCACGCCGCGGCGCGCCGCCCCGGCCCCTGCCGCCGCTGCAAATCCGGGCGAGCATGTCGTCGCCGCCGGAGAGACGGCCTGGGCCATCGCGCGCCGCTATGACGTCAGCGTCCAGGATCTGGCCAGCTGGAACGGCCTGCCGGACGACATGAGCCTGCGGACCGGCCAGCGTCTTCTGGTGCCGCAGCCCGGCCAGAAACCCGACAGGCTGGCCACGACGGCCCCCGGCGCGGGGAGCCCGACCCCGACCCCGCCATCGGCCACGCGTCCCCTGCCTGCCGAGGAGACCCCACCCGCGGGAGCCCCCGCCCCCGACACGCCCCAGACCGACCTGGGATCCACGCGGACCGCGGCATCGGGCGGCGGCCAGTTCCGCATGCCGGTCCAGGGGTCAATCATCCGGGTCTATGAAAAGGGCCAGAACGACGGGATCGACATCGCGGCCTCGGGCGGCACAGCGGTCACCGCGGCAGGCAGCGGCCAAGTGGCCGCGATCACCCGCGACAGCGCGGGCACGCCGATCATCGTGGTCCGCCACGAGGGCGATCTGATGAGCGTCTATACCAACCTGGGCGATGTCGCCGTCGCCAAGGGCGACAGCGTCAGCGCGGGACAATCCCTGGGCCAGGCGGGCGACGCGGGCTTCGTCCATTTCGAGATCCGCCGGGGGTTCGAAAGCGTCGACCCCGAGCGGTACCTGAACTGATCCCCGGACGGGGATCAGAGATGCGTCAGGCGTTCATCCAGCGCCGTCGCGATCTCGCGTCGCACCACGGCACGCAGGTTGCCCGAAAAGCGGGCGCCCATCTCTCCCTCCAACTCCTCGCGGATCATCTCTTGCAGGTGGGCGCGCATGGTCTTGTCGTCCATCATCTGCGCAACGGTCTGGGCGACGATCTGTGCGACCGGCAGATGCGGCAGCGCGGCGCCATCGTCCGCCTGCGGACGGTCGGGACCGTCGCCCGCGGGCGCATGGGCGTGCGGCGCAGGGACGACATCGGCGGCCGCTGATCCGCGGACCTGCGCAGGACCAACAGCCGCATCCTGTGCGGATGCCTGGGCGGGCATCGCCGGCGGCAGCAGGCGCCACAGCAGCCAGTCGCCCCACGCAGAGAGCAACCGTGCGATACGGGACCGGGGCGCCGCTGCGGCCGGGATGACCGCCGGTGCCACGGCAGGCACCACGACCTCCTCGGTCAGGGCATCGGCGATGGGCGCCTCGACGATTGCGTCGGGCAGGGCCAACGCCGCTGCCGTCCTGCCGCGGGCCTTGCCTGTCGCGCGCCGGGGCCGTGACGGCGGGACGCCGTCGTCAGGCAGATCCGCGACCACCCTGCGCAGATGCGGGGTCAGCTGGATGACCGAGGCCGTGCTGCCCGCCAGCATGCCCCGCGGGGTCCGATCCTGAGACAGGCGGTGCAACATCGTGCGCGCGTCGCTGTGAATAACGGGCTGGCCGTCGATCATGTGCCGGATGCTTTGCATTTCGGCACGGATGCGGGCGATTTCTTGGGCGGCCTGACCGATCGGCTGATCCTGGGTCAGGACCGGCAGGGTGACGACCTGAGCGGGCTGCGCCGGCGCGACCTTGCGGGTGCGCGCGCGAGCGGGTTTGGCCTCCGGGTCGGCCTTGGCGCGGGGGGCCTTGGCACGGGCCGGCTTGGTGGCGGAGGCGGCCGCGTCAGCCTTGGCGCTGCGGCGGCGCGGTGCCTTGGGCGCCGCAGCGGCCTTGGCAGTGCTGCGCCGCGGTGCGGGGGTGTCGGTCGCCGAATCCTCGACGGGGGTCATGCGGCGCGCCTCAGTCATGGCGCACCGCCGGGGCCGGATCAGTTCCGGCCGATGGCGCGCAGCACGCGGTCCAGGCTTTCGCCCTGCTTGCTGGTTGCGGGCGCGTCCCGCACAGCGTTGTAATATTGCGATGGGTCATAGGTGGGTATCCCCAGTTGCAGGTTTTCTACCGTCAACAGACCCATAGCAGCCAGAAGTTGATAATGAGCTAACTGCAGATTCGATTCCGCGGAAATCCGGTCGGCCCGCGCCTCCAGCAGCGATTGTTCGGCGTCCAGCACGTCCAGTGTGGTCCGCGCACCCAGCAGCGCCTCCTCGCGGACGCCGTCATAGGCCTGCTGCGCGGCCGAGATCTGCTGGTTGATCGCGGTGATCTGCGCGCGGGCGACGGCGATGTTCGCCCAGGTCTCTCCGACCTGCTGGCTGATCTGGCGCGCAGTGTTCAGCAGCGCCGAACGCGCCTGGTCGCGCTGTGCCATCGCGCGGCGATGCGCGGCCGACAGGCGCCCGCCCGAATAGAGGGTCTGGCTCAGTTCCAGCCCCACAGACGACGAATTGCGGCTGCCATAGCGGCCGCCCAGGCTGGCTTCGGGCGCGCGGGTCACGCCGACGCTGGCCGTGCCCGACAGGGTGGGGTTGCGTTCGGCGGCGGCGGCGGCCACGCCGATCTCGGCCGCGGCGGCCTGGCGTTGCGACTGGCCGATGGCGGGGTGGGTGCGCTGCGCGATTTGGCGTGCCTCGTCCAGGGTGGCGGGCAGGTTGGGCAGCGGCGGCGGCGCGTCCAGGCGACCCGGCTGGCGGCCGGTCACGGCCAGATAGGCCTCGCGCGCGATCTCCAGCTGGCCGTTGGCGGCAGCCAGCGCGGCGCGGGTCGCCGCCAGCTGCGCATCGGCCAGCGCCACGTCGGTCACGGTGATCTCGCCCACGTCGAATCGGTCCTGCGCGGCCTGGCGTTCGCTGGACAGGACGTCGACCGAGTTTTCCTGCAGCCCGACCTGCTGGATGGCCTCGCGCACGTCGAAATAGGCGACGGTCGCGGCCAGCAGGATGTCCTGTTCGACCCCCACCAGCGCCTGTCGCGTGGCCAGGACCTGCTCCTTGGCCCCGTCGATGGCCAGCTGCGAGCGTCCGAAATCATAAAGCGTCAGCTGCGCGCCAAGGGACAGCGAGGTCGAGCGCACGGTCGTGCCCCCCTCGGTCCGCGAGGCGGATTGGCGCGCGACCCATTCGACGACCGGGCGCAGGGCCGCGACGGAGGCCGCGACATCCTCGTCGGCGGCGCGCAAGACGGCGCGGTTCTGTTCGATCAGCGCCGAATGGCGATAGGCCGCCACCATGGTGTCGGCCAGCGATTCGGCGCGGGCGGGCAGTGCCGCGGCCAAGGCCAGCAGCGCACCCCCTGCAAACCGCGCAACCGGGGTCACAGTGCGAACCCGCGTTGCAGGCCGAACCCGGACAGCATAGGCGCCTTGGCGTTGAACGAATAGCGCCAGCTGAGCTGGCCGTTCTGCCGGGTGCCGATCCGGGCGACGCCCAGCGCGCCCTCGACGAACAGGGCGGCGACGCGGCCGCCCTCGCGCAGCTGCTCGACGATGGCGGCGGGGATGTCCTGGACCGCGCCCTCGATCAGGATCACGTCATAGGGCCCCTGCTTGGGCGCGCCTTCGGTCAGCGGGGCGTGCAGGACGGCGACGTTGTCGATGCCCGCCTCCGACAGGCGCTGTTCGGCCTCGGAGGCCAGTTCCGCATCGTCCTCGATCGCGACGACGGCCTCGGCCATGCGGGCCATGACGGCGGCGGAGTAGCCATAGCCGCAGGCCAGGTCCAGGACCAGCTCGTCGGGCTGGATGTCCAGCGCATCGACCATCTTGGCCAGGGTCCGCGGCTCCAGAAGGACGCGGCCGTGGCCGATGTCCAGGTTCTCGCCGGAATAGGCGACAGAGCGGCGGCTGGCGGGAACGAACTCCTCGCGCGGAATGGTCAGCATCGCGTCGATCACCGGGAACTTGGTGACGTCACTGGTGCGCACCTGCGTATCCACCATCGTCGTGCGGCGCGCGGCGAAATCGCTCATGTCGGGGAACCTCTGCTGGACCTGTTTGGCCGACTATTGCCATGTTTCCCGCAGTTGGGCAACGCAGGACATCGGCCCCGCGCTTCGCGTCTTGCAAGGGTCGCGGCAATCCGCTAGGACACGGCCACTCTCGACGGCGGCGGGTTGGCGGAGAGGTTACGCACCGGATTGCAAATCCGTGAAGACCGGTTCGATTCCGGTACCCGCCTCCACCTCATCCTGACCGAGGGGACCTTCCTGCATGATCTATGACGCCACGACCCGCATCGCCGAGGCCGCGCTGTGCCTGCGCGCGCGTTTGGGCGGATCGCAGGCGCTGCGCGAGCGTCTGGTCTGCACGGGCGCGCCCGGCCCCACCGCGATCTGGCTGCATGCCGCATCCGTCGGAGAGCTGACCTCGGCCCGCGTGGTGATCGAGGCATTGGCCGCCCGCCACCCCCTGACGGTCACCACCAACAGCGAGACGGGCCGCGCACTGGCGCAGGACTGGGGCCTGGCCGCGCGGCTGGCGCCTCTGGATCTGCCCGGCGCGCTGGCCCGGTTCCTGGATGCCGCGCGCCCCACGCTGGCGATCACCGTCGAGGGAGAGTTCTGGCCGCTGCGGTCGCGCCTGCTGGCCGAACGCGGCATCCGCCAGGCGATGATTGGGGCGCGCATGTCGGAACGGTCGGCGGGCACTTGGGCGCGGTTTCCGCGCATCATCGGGCCGATGCTGGGACGCGTCGCGGCCCTGTCGGCGCAGGATCAGGGCAGCGAGGCGCGCCTTTTGAACCTGGGCCTGCCGCACCGCGCGCTGCTGCCGCGGCTGGACCTCAAGCTGCTGGCCCCGGCGGCGCAGCCCGTGCCCCCGGACAGTGCGGCCCGCGACCGGGTGATCCTGGCGGCATCGACGCATGAGGGCGAGGACGGGCCGGTGCTGGACACCTTTGCCGCGCTGCGTGATGCCCGGCCCGACCTGCGCCTGATCCTGGCGCCGCGCCATCCCGACCGGGGCGATGCCATCGCGGCACTGATCGCGACGCGCGGCCTGTCCTTCGCGCGCCGCAGCGTGGGCGCGGACGATGCGCCGCCGGGCGGCGTGCTGTTGGCCGACACCCTGGGAGAGATGGCGCGCTGGTACGCGCGCGCCGGGATCTGCATCATCGGCGGCAGCCTGCAGGACCATGGCGGCCACACCCCGTGGGAGCCCGCGGCCCATGGCTGCGCGCTGATCCACGGGCCCCATGTCGGCAACTTCGTCGAGGCCTTCGATGCCCTGGACGGGCACGGCGCGGCGCGACCCGCGGGCGATCTGGCGGCGACCCTGTCGCGGCTGACCGACACGCCCGACGAGGCCCGTGCGATGGGCCTCGCGGCGCGGGCCGTGCTGGTGGACCGGGCGGGCGATCCTGCGGCGCTGATCGCGCGGCTGGACGATCTTGCACGCGCCCCCGGCGGACCCGATATAGGGATCATCTGACAGGAGTTGTTGCAATGATCCGCTATGCCTTGCGCTGCGACCAGGGGCATGATTTCGACGGCTGGTTCCGGTCCTCGGACGGGTTCGAGGCGATGCGCGATGCGGGTCAGGTCGGCTGCGCGGTCTGCTGCGCGACCAAGGTCGACCGGGCGCTGATGGCCCCGGCGGTCAGTGACAAGACCCTGACCGCCCCCCGCAACCCGGCCGAGGCCGCCCTGCAGGCGCTGCGCCGCAAGATCGAGACCAGCTCCGACTATGTCGGCCTGTCCTTCGCCGAGGAGGCCCGCGCGATGCACGAAGGCACGCGGCCCGCCCGCGCCATCCATGGCGAGGCCCGCCCCGAGGATGCGCGCAGGCTGATCGAGGACGGCGTTCCCGTGGCCCCCCTGCCCTTCGTCCCGCGTCCCAAGACGAACTAGCGCCGCCCCTTGCGGTTCGCGCGCACCGCCCCTAAAAGCCCCGCCGACGCACATCCTTTGGCTGGAGGCCCTTGATGCCGCTTCTGGTAATGAAATTCGGCGGCACCTCGGTGGCCGATCTGGACCGGATCAAGAACGCCGCCCGCAAGGTGCAGCGCGAGGTCGAGCGGGGCTATGACGTGATCGTCATCGTCAGCGCCATGTCCGGCAAGACGAACGAACTGGTCGGATGGGTCGAACAGACCTCTCCGCTGTTCGACGCGCGCGAATACGACGCGGTGGTCAGTTCCGGAGAGAACGTGACCGCGGGCCTGATGTCCCTGACCCTGCAGGAGATGGGCGTGCCCGCACGCAGCTGGCAGGGCTGGCAGGTGCCGATCAACACGACCGCCGCCTATTCGGCCGCGCGTTTCGTGGACATCCCGCGCAAGAACCTGGACCAGAAGTTCGCCGAAGGCTTCAAGGTCGCCGTGGTCGCGGGCTTTCAGGGCCTGTCTCCCGAAGGCCGCATCACCACGCTTGGCCGCGGCGGATCGGATACGACCGCGGTGGCGTTCGCCGCCGCCTTCGATGCGGAACGCTGCGACATCTATACCGACGTGGACGGGGTCTATACCACCGATCCCCGCATCACCTCGCGCGCGCGCAAGCTGCCCCGCATCGCCTTCGAGGAGATGCTGGAGCTGGCATCCCTCGGCGCCAAGGTGCTGCAGACGCGGTCGGTCGAGCTTGCGATGCGATACAAGGTGCGCCTGCGGGTGCTGTCCTCGTTCGAGGATACCGACGAAAATTCCGGCACGCTGATCTGCGATGAGGATGAAATCATGGAATCGAAAGTCGTCAACGGTGTCGCCTCGTCGCGCGACGAGGCCAAGATCACCCTGGTCACGGTCGAGGACCGTCCCGGCATCTCGGCCGCGATCTTCGCGCCGCTTGCCGATGCGGGCGTGAACGTCGACATGATCGTTCAGAACATCTCGGAAAAGGACTATGACGATCACCCGGGTTCGGTGACCGACATGACCTTTTCCGTGCCGATCAACCAGGTCGAGCGCGCCAAGCGTGCGATGGAGGAGGCCCGCCAGGCCGGCCACATCGCCTATGACGAACTGGTCGTCGATACCGAGGTCGCCAAGGTGTCCGTCGTGGGCATCGGCATGCGCAGCCATGCGGGGGTCGCCGCCCGCATGTTCAAGGCGCTGGCCGATGAAAACGTCAACATCAAGGTCATCTCCACCTCCGAGATCAAGATTTCGGTGCTGATCGATCGGAAATACATGGAACTGGCCGTGCAGGCGCTGCATGATGCCTTCGAACTGGAGAAGGCATAACGCCCTCTGGTTGGTTCCCCGGTCGGGGACACGCGTAACGGCAGAAGGCGGGGCAGGCGATGCAGGATCGCACCGACAGCGACTCTCGCAAGCTGCTGAAGCGGCTCAAGGAAATCTTGGCCGCGGCGGGCGGTGGGCAGGATCGGCTTGACCAGATCACCCACCACATCGCCGATTCGATGGGCACCGAGGTCTGCTCGATCTATCTGTTCCGCGATGCCGACACGCTGGAACTGTGCGCGACCGAAGGGCTGCGCCCCGAGGCCGTCCACCAGACCCGGCTGCGCCTGGGCGAGGGGCTGGTCGGCCGCGTCGCCCGAACCGGGCGCAACGTGAACACCGCGAACGCCCCCGCCCAGCCCGGCTTCCGCTTCATGCCCGAGACCGGGGAGGAGGTCTTCCCCGCCTTCCTCGGCGTGCCGATCCAGCGGGTCGGGGAGCGGCTTGGCGTTCTGGTCGTCCAATGCGCGACCGCCCGGCAGTTCTCCGAGGACGAGGTCTATGGCCTGGAGGTCGTGGCCATGGTCCTGGCCGAGATGACCGAACTGGGCGCGTTCCAGGGCAGCCAGTCCGACAGCCTGCCGCTGGCGCACCGCTTTCCGCTTCTGGTGCGCGGCGCCACCGGGCAGGAGGGCGTGGCCGAAGGGCGCGTCTGGCTGCACGAGGCGCGCGTGGTCATCGCCAACCCGGTCGGCGACGACCCCGACAAGGAACTGGCCCGCCTGCACGAGGGCGTGGAGACCCTGCGCGAGACGGTCGACAGGATGCTGGGCGCGGTCGACATGGGCGACGGCGATCATGCCGCGGTCCTGGAGACCTATCGGATGTTCGCCCATTCGCGCAGCTGGCTGAAGCGCATGGAGGAGGACATCCGCCTTGGCCTCTCGGCCGAGGCCGCGGTGGAGAAGGAGCAGTCCGGCGCCCGCGCCCGGCTGGAGATGGCCGCCGACCCCTATCTGCGCGATCGCCTGCACGATCTGGACGACCTGTCCAACCGCCTGCTGCGCATCCTGACCGGACAGGGACACGACACCGGCGCCGAGATGCCCGAACGCCCGATCCTGGTCGCCCGAAACATCGGCCCGGCCGAGCTGCTGGAATACGGGCGTCGGCTGAAGGGCGTCGTGCTGGAGGAGGGATCGGTCGGCAGCCACGCGGCCATCGTCGCCCGCGCGCTGGCCATTCCGCTGGTCATCCACGCCACCCGCATCACCACCGAGGCGCTGAACGGCGACCCGATCCTGGTCGACGGCGATCAGGGCGTCGTCCACCTGCGCCCCGAGGAGACCGTCCACAAGGCGTTCCTGGACAAGATCGCCATGCAGGCCGAGGCGCAGGACCGCTATGCCGACCTGCGCGACCAGCCCGCCACGGGCACCTGTGGCACCACCATCCAGATGTACATGAACGCGGGCCTGATGGCCGACCTTCCCTCGCTGGAGGGGTCGGGCGCCGAGGGGGTGGGCCTGTTCCGGACCGAACTGCAGTTCCTGGTCCGCAGCCACGTCCCCCGGCGCGCCGAGCTGGCCGGTCTGTATGCGCGCGTCATGGACAACGCGCAGGGCAAGCCGGTGATGTTCCGCACGCTGGACATCGGGTCGGACAAGGTTCTGCCCTACATGAAGCCGCAGGACGAACCGAACCCCGCGATGGGGTGGCGCGCGATCCGCGTGGGCCTGGACAAGCGCGGCGTGCTGCGGATGCAGCTGCAGGCCCTGATCCGCGCCAGCGTGGGCCGGCCCCTGCACGTCATGTTCCCCTTCATCGCGGACATCACCGAATACGAAGCCGCGCACCGCATCCTGATGCAGGAGATGGCGCGCGAACAGCGCCTGGGGCATTCCATGCCCAGCGACATCCGCGTCGGCGCCATGCTGGAGACGCCGTCGCTGGCCTTCGCACCCAAGCGGTTCTTCGAGATGTGCGACTTCATCTCGATCGGCGGCAACGACCTGAAGCAGTTCTTCTTTGCCGCCGACCGCGAGAACGAGCGGGTCCGCCGCCGCTATGACACGCTGAACGTGTCGTTCCTGTCGATGCTGCGCCAGATCATCGCGCGCTGCGCCGATGCCCGCGTGCCGCTGTCCTTTTGCGGCGAGGATGCCGGGCGGCCGGTCGAGGCGCTGGTCTTTGCGGCCCTGGGCATCCACCGCCTGTCGATGCGGCCGGCGTCGATCGGACCGGTCAAGCACCTCATCCGGCGCATCAGCATCGTCGAGCTGGCCCGCGTCATCGAGGAGGCCGAGGCCGAGGGCCTGACCAGCGTGCGCGGCCCCGTGACGGCCTGGCTGGCACGACAATGAACCGACAAGGCCGATTCCTGCTTGCCCGGCGGGCCCATATCGGCCGATAAGCGAGCAAACCGCCCGGCACGCTTGCTGCACTGCGGCGTGCCGCGTATATTCGCTTATCCTTGTCGAGACATCCCCGGATATGAAACGTCGTCAATTTCTCAATGCTGCCACCGCCCTGGCTGCCGGTGGATCGCTGATGGCGGTCCCGGCACAGGCCCAGGCGCCTGCCGAAGGCGTGGACCCCGCAGCCTTCGGGCCCCCTGCCCCGCAGCCCTTCGACTTTGAACAGGTCGCGACGCTGGCGCAGGAACGGTCCGCGCGCCTTTACGTCCAGCCGGTCGCGGAACTGGTCGGCAGCTTTGCCAACCTGGACTATGACCAGTATCGCGGCATCCGTTTCCGCCGCGACCAGGACCCGCTGGCGGGCAACGCGACCTTCCGGGTGGACCTGCTGTCGCCCGGTTCGATCTTTTATGAACCGGTGCAGATCAACCTGGTCCGCGACGGCGTCACCCGGCCGATCCCGTTCGACCCGGCGCTGCTGGAATTCGACGAACGCTATTTCCCCGACGGTCCGGACCTGAACACGATCGGCAACATGGGCTGGTCCGGGTTCCGGATGCGCACGCCGCTGAACCGCCCCGGCGTCATGGACGAGTTCATCGTCTTTCAGGGCGCCAGCTATTTCCGCGCGGTGGCGCGCGGCACGCTGTACGGCCTGTCGGCGCGTGGCCTGGCCATCAAGACCGGCAGCCCCGACGGCGAGGAATTTCCGCTGTTCACCGATTTCTGGATCGTCGAGCCCAAGCCCGGCGCCGAAAGCGTCCGCATTTATGCGATCCTGGACAGCAAGTCGGTCGCGGCAGCGTTCCAGTTCGACGTGACGCCCGGCGCGGTGACCATGGTGCGGACCCGCGTCGCGCTGTTCCCGCGCGTCGATCTGCGCGAGACGGGCCTGGCGCCGCTGACGTCGATGTTCTGGTTCAGCCCGGCCAGCCGCCGGGTTGTCGACGACTATCGCCCCGCCTGCCACGACAGCGACGGGCTGCAGATGCAGACCGGTGCGGGCCAGTCGCTGTGGCGCGGGCTGATGTCGCCGCGCAACCTGCAGATCAGCAGTTTCGTCGACACCGATCCGCGCGGCTTTGGCCTGGTCCAGCGGCCCCGCGACTTCGAGACCTATCAGGATGCCGAGGCGATGTACCATCTGCGTCCCTCAGCCTGGATCGAGCCCGAGGGCGATTGGGGCGCGGGCGAGGTGCGCCTGATAGAGATCCCGGTCGAGAACGAGTTCAACGACAACATCGTCAGCTACTGGCTGCCCTCCGACACGATCCCCGGCGGAGAGCGGACCGAGTTCCGCTATCGCCTCAGCTTTGCGGGTCTGCCGCCCAGCAACCTGCCCTTGGCCAAGGTCCGGCAGGTGCGGTCCGGCCGGTCGATCAATGTCGAGACGACGCGCAGCTATATCATCGATTTCGATCTTGGCATGTTCCGCGAGACGCTGCCCAACTATCAGGTCAGTGCGTCCGAGGGCCGGATCGCGCATGCCTATCTGAAACCGCTGCCGGAACAGGGCGTGCTGCGCCTGGCATTCGAATTCGAACCGGGGCGGACGCAGCTATCCGAACTCAGCGCGCTGCTGACCGATCCCGACGGCCTCGCCCTCAGCGAGACCTGGCTGACGCGCTGGACGGCATGACCATGGATCATGACATGACGACGGCCGGTCGTTCCGACGCGCCGGCCGTGGCACCCGTTGTGCCGCCTCTGGCGCCGCTGACGATGCCCGTGCAGGATTTCGCGCGCCACCCGCAGGCGGGGCCCGCGCGGCGCATGAACAGCCTTCGCGTCTGCCTGGCGCGGCTGATCGCCTTTGGCGGCACCGCGGTCTTGGCCGTCGTGGGCTTTTCGCAGATGCTGGCGGCCTTCGGCGCCGATCCCACGCCGATGCAGATCGCGCTGCTGGTGCTGTTCGTGCCGACCTTTGCCTGGGTGGGCTTTTCCTTCTGCGGGACGCTGGCCGGGTTCCTAGCCCCCCGCCTGACCACGCCGGATGGGCCGAACGATGCCCGCGTCGTCGTCGTCATGCCGATCTATCACGAGGATGTCGCGACCAGCACGGGCCTTCTGGTCGCCCTCGCCCGAGAGCTGGAGGCCGAGGGCATGGCCGACCGGACCGAGATCTTCGTGCTGTCGGACACCCGCGACCCCGCCATCGCCGTCAACGAGACGCTGGTGATCGACCGCGCCCGCGCCCTGTCGCCGCTGCCCCTGTGGTATCGCCGCCGCCTGTCCAACGACGATCGCAAGTCGGGCAACCTGGCGGAATTCGTGCGCCAATGGGGCGGACGCTATGACCAGATGGTCGTGCTGGACGCCGACAGCGTGATGTCGGGCGCCACCATCCGCGCATTGTCGGCGCGCATGTCGGCGGACCCCCAGGCGGGCCTGATCCAGACCATGCCAATGCTGGTCGGCGGAGAGACGATCTTTGCCCGCCTGACCCAGTTCGCGGGTCGCGTCTATGGCCCGATGATCGCGCGCGGCGTGGCCGCGTGGTCGGGCGATACCGGAAACTACTGGGGTCACAACGCGATCATCCGCGTCAGCGCCTTTGCTCAGGCCTGCGGCCTGCCCCGCCTGCCCGGCAATCCGCCCTTCGGTGGCACCATCCTCAGCCACGATTTCGTCGAAGCCGCCGCCCTGTGCCGGGCCGGATGGGCCGTGCGCCTGGATCACGACCTGCGCGGCAGCTATGAGGGATGCCCGCCCACGCTGCTGGACATGGCCGTGCGCGAACGCCGTTGGGCGCAGGGCAACCTGCAGCATTCCCGCCTGCTGGGGGTCAAGGGCCTGCGCGGTGTCAGCCGGGCGCACATGATCATCGGCATCATGGGCTTTCTGATGAGCCCGCTGTGGCTGGCCCTGATCCTGGTGGGTCTGGTCCTGTCGGCCACCGTACTGCTGTCGACGCCGGAATATTTCCCCAACGCCTATCAGCTGTTCCCCGAATGGCCGGTCTTCGACAGCCGCCGGATGCTGTGGCTGTTCGCCATCGCCATGGGCCTGCTGCTTCTGCCCAAGTTCATCGCGACCTTCAGGGCCTGGGCGCGTCCCCTGGCGCGCAATTCCGGCGGCCGCGTACGCATCTTTGCCAGCGCCATCTTCGAGACGGTCCTGTCCGCGCTGATCGCGCCCGTGCAGATGCTGGTCCAGACCCGCCAGATCTTCGAGATCCTGTCGGGCCGCGACAGCGGCTGGAACGCGCAGACGCGCGCCGGGTCGATGCCGTCCTGGGGCGTGGTGCTGCGCCACCATTGGGCGCATGTCGTCCTGGGCCTAGGCACGCTGATCGTGCTGGCGACTTTCTCTCCTGCCCAGTTGATCTGGCTGTCGCCGATCCTGGCGGGGCTGATCCTGTCGCCTCTGACCTCGCGCCTGTCGGCCAGCCCGGTCTTCGGCCGTTGGGCACGTCTGCGCGGCCTTCTGGTCACCCCCGAGGAACGCGATCCCCCCGCCATCCTGACAGAGGCCGCGGCCATCAGCCGGTCCCTGCCCCAGGCCATGACCGGGCGTGACAGCCTGCTGCGGCTTGGGTCCGACGCGGACCTGCTGGCGCGCCATGTCGCGATGCTGGCCCCCCTGCCCGACGACCTGCCCCGCGCGGTCCGCCTGGCCCGGATCACCGCCGGCGCCAAGATCGAGCATGCCAGCGGACAGGTCGCCGCCCTTGACGACATGGATCGCACCGAAACGGACGCCATGCTGCTAGATCCGGCCCTCCTGACCCGGTGGAGCCGGTTGCCCGCATGAACCGTCTGATTGCGCTGGATATGCTGCGCGGCTACGCGCTGGTCAGCATCATGATCAACCACATGCCGATCTCGGTCCTGCGGGGGACGACGCTGCCGAACTTCTCGATCTTCGATGCGTCCGAGATGTTCGTGCTGCTGTCCGGCTTCCTGGTGGGCCTCGTCTGGCGCAGCGTCGAAAGTCGCGAGGGACGCCGCATGGCCCAGCGCCGGTTCGCCCGCCGCGCGTTCGAGGTCTGGCGCGCCATGCTGATCGGCGCGGTGCTGATGGCGCTGCTGTCGGCGGCCCTATTGGCGCTGGATCGTCCACACACGGCGATCTGGAATCAGTACGCGATCTGGATCCTGGAGAACCCGTTGGGCTTCGTCGGCACGGTCGCCACCTTCTGGGTCCAGCCCAACATCATCGATGTGCTGGCCGTCTACGTAATCCTGATCACCCTTTCGGTGGTCGTGGTGCCGCTGATGCTGCGCTGGCCGCTGATCGTGGCGTTGGGGTCGGTCCTGCTGTGGTGGCACGCGCCCGAACTGAACGCGATGATCCCGAACCACCGGACCGAGAACGGCTTCCTGTTCAACCCGTTCGGCTGGCAGATGCTGTTCTATACCGGCACGGCGATCGGCCTCTATCGCCAGACGATCATGGCGGTGCTGTGGCCGTGGCGGCACGTGCTGACGGTGCTGGCGATCGGCATGTTCGCCTTCGGCAGCGCCATCGTCATCGGCGCCCGGATCGGAGAGCCCGCGCTGGCGTTTCGCCAGGCGCTGATGCAGGTCTATGGCACCATCGACAAATGGAGCCTGGACGGCACCCGCTATCTGGCGATCGTCGCCGCCGCGTGGCTGGTCTCGGTCCCCTTGGCACGGCCGATGGAATGGCTGGCGGCCACCCGCCCCGGCGTCGCATTGCAGCAGATCGGCAAGGGCGGACTGTTCGCCTTCGTGGCCTGCGTGCTGCTGTCGGTGCTGGGCGACGCGTTCCAGATGACCCCCGCGGACCAGCCCACGTGGCGGCGTCTTGCGGTCGATCTATGGGCCTGCGTGGCGCTGTGGTGGGTGTCGGCCCTGTGGCTGGAGCACGGCGCCCCCTGGCAGCGTGCCCGCAAGGCACGACGGGCCTGAATCGAAAATCAAACACTGGCCTAACCAAAATAATAGCCATGACATCGTGCGTAACCCTGCCTACCATGCGGCATGACAATGAACGCGTCTGCTGCGCATTCAAGGCATAAGCTGATAAAGTTGAGGGTTACTATGAGCAACGTCAGCGTTGGTTCCTCCAGCACAAGTCATGGCGGTAACAGGCGATAGCAAACTCAATGAACGTCAAGGACGATGGGCAAAGGCGTCAGGACATCCTGTTCTTAGTTGCGAGTCTTATCTATCATTTCAAGCCATGTGCTATGCATTATGCGCAAGTATGAGAAAACTGTTTATGCCAAGCATTTACTGCAGCGGTATGAGGTGCCTCCCATCTTTGGGCAGGATGTGTCGCTTTTTAAGTTCTGATCTGTTCCTACTGATCGGGTTGCGTTGCTCCTACTGTCAGTGAGTAGACCACTGCCGGCGGTCGCCGGCCAAGAGCCCCGAGCCGGCAGTTTCACCAGTAGGCCTTGAAGCACGACGAGCGCCGCTACGGGCGGAGTAATCGCATCGAGATCATGTTCGGCCGCACCGAGAGCTACCGCCGCGTCGTGACCTGGCTCACGCCCGATGCTAGGAACCGCCAGTGCTTTGACTGTGACGGCCTGTACCGGATGTGAAGCGCGATGAACCCACAGGCTAGTTCTGCGAGCAAAAATATAGCCCGGCGGATCGTATTTCAATCGCGGTTTTGCATGGGCCAACGACTTTTGCGGCAATCTCCAAAAATGGGATTCGCTCTTGTGCAGACGCGTCATTGTTGAAGAGTAGCCAAAGTGCCGGCAGCCCGTCTGCGGAGGTGGCCAAGGCATCGGGATAATCGGGATCTGCCGTCAGGGCGCTATCCTGAAAAAGCAGCGTCCCACCGCGAACCTGCCATGGGACAACTCCGCTTGTCGTGTCGATCCTGCCCAGGACACGCATCGGTTGGGGCGCAAGCAGGTCGAAAACTGGCTGGCCGGTACTGTGGATCCAAACCGGGACGTCAGGCGCAGTATCGCGGATATGGGCAAGTAGCCTGCCAACCTCTTGAGTCTGCCGGCCCAGGGCGGTTCCAGTGCCAAATGCAAGGCTTGCGGTCATTGCAGCGCCCGCAATCGTTATTCTGGCAATAGAGGGCAGTTGTTCCCGCAACAGGTGAGACACCGCGATTGCAGTTACCATAGCGCTGAAGGGGATCAGGAAGATCACATGGCGCGGATAGGACAGACTCAGAAACCCTGATATCTGAAGTACCGCCATCGCCGCGAACGTGCCGGACGTCAGCATAACAGCAGATGGCGCGCGCTTGTATGCGATCCGCGCTAAAGCCGCGAACAGCGCCAAGGCGATCAGCCGGATCGCATAATACGATATGCCGACTGGCAAACCGAAATGTTGCAGCAGGCGCTGTGTCGCGGACAGCCAGGTAGTGCCAAAGGCATTCACCACAGCTTGAAGAACGCCATTGATCCTTTTGAGCGCAAGAGTAGCGATCCCTTGGTCAGTGCCCGGGTTATAGACATGCGCATAGGCTTGGATCTGCCAGGCAACCAGCCCGCGGTTGAGAAGAAGATACAGAGCAGCGACATAGAACAGGGCCAGCGCGCCTGTGAACATAAATGCCGGGGAAAAGGCACGAACCTGCGGGTCTTTCGCAGTCAAACGATAAAGCACTAGTGCCGCCAGCATTCCCGCTACAACCACTGGGACGGTGAAGGACACAAGCCCAGCGATTACCACCGCAGCCAGGAACAGCGCCAGCGCCCCTGTGTCGTTGCGGGAGGAAAGAGGTAGCCCGCAAGCAAGTACCAAGGCCGAGCCAAAGAACTCTGCGGAGTATTGCTTGATCTCGCTGGCATAGATCCAAACCATCGGCTCCCCAAGGAGGAATGCCACCAGTATAGTCGCCGCCAGCCCGTCGCGCCGGATCGGCCTCAGGCTCAGAAGCAGCGCAATCCCCAGCCCGATGAAAGCCGTCGACAATAAGCGGAGCACATGGAAAGGCGGGTTCGATCCAAAGAAGTCGAGCAGCATCCGGGAGAGCCAGACATAACCTACTGGCGCGGCCTGCTCGTAATGCGGCAGCGGCGCGAGGATATTCAGATCCGGCAGCAGCAGATTGGTCAGCAGCATGGCCTCATCGCTCCACGGCTCGACGGTCGTTTGCGCTACGACTGAAAGCATAAGCACGGAAACCAGAGCGGCAAGGACCAGTGGAAGGTAGCGTGTGCCGGTCATGTTCTGATATCCTTAAATAAGGTAGGAATGCTTGCTGCGAGGTCAGGGATTGAAGCGGCCGGCAGCGGCATCAACAGTCTGCCGCAAAACGGAAAGGCGCGCGCGCCAGCCGTTGATCTTGGTGGGTGGTTTCTCTCCTTCGGGATAGGCGCGCAAAACCGGAAGCTCACTAACCCGGTATTTGAGCTGACCCGCGCGGACCGTCAGATAGAACAGAAGCTCATAGCGATCGAAAACTGACCGGAAGGGCGCAACCCTGGGATCCAGCAAAAAGCGCGCAGAATAGGCGCGAAAGCCATTCGTCGTATCGGTCAGCTTTTTGCCCGATGCCAAACTTAGCAGTGGGGCGTGAATCATCCGATTGGCGAAGGCTCGGTCAAGGGGTGTATTCACTGCCTGCCCCCCCAGGGCATAGCGCGAGCCTTGAACATAGTCGTCCCCAGCATCGAGCCTCGCCACAAAGGCGGCGATGGCATCAACGCCATCCTTTCCATTTCCATCGATAGTGATCACGCCTTCGTAACCTTCGCGCAGGCAATAGGCATAGGCCATGCGCAATTGGGCGCTCAGCTTGCCGGGGCCGGTTTTGGTAAGGCGGGTACGCACGCCCTGTTCGACCAAAAAGGCCTGGTCGAGCGATCCGTCGGTCGAGCCCCCATCGGCAACGATCGTGTCAGGCCGTTCTTTCAGCGCGGCGATCCGCGCGAGCTGCGCGTGGATGCGTTCCCCTTCGTTGATCACGGGGATCACGAGGGCGTATTTTCCCTGTCGCGAAGCAAGTTCAAGCGTCTCAAATGCGGGAAGTTGCCAGTTATAGTCGCTTGAGTTCTTCAAGGTTTGGCCCTCTTGCGGAACACTAGGCTTTTCAGCACGAAAAAGTTTACAACGAAGGAAACCCCAGTCGCCAGAAAAAGCGCCAGCGTATCGTCAATCAATATCGGGAAAGACTGCAGCGATAGCAGCACTGCCAGCCGCACAGGGAAGATGATGGCAATAGAGGCGACATAGCCCAGAATTTGCGGAATTGGGGGCAAGGGTTCCGTTGTGCGAAACGTCCAAAGCCTGTGCATGACAAAATTTCCGGCAGCGCCGCAGACTAGGCCGGCCGCGCTGGCAAGTAACATCGGCGCGCCGCCTTTGACGAAAAGAATGGCAATGCCTAGGTCCGTGCCCAGCCCCATGACAACCACCACCAGATAGCGTAGGGCCTGCGGCATCATGCACCTGCAGCCTTATTGGTCGGTCCGGTAATGAGCGTATCAGTTGCTTCGGCGAACTGAGGTTCACACAGTCGAACCTGATCAAAAAGATCATAAATGTTGTCGAGCTTGGCCCCGAGGATCGAGGTTAGATGCGATCCCGGATCGCGACGATAGAGAATAGGGCGGGCATCGTCGCCTTCACTGCGCTGCAACACAGTCTTAATTTCGTGGATCGAAGCTTGCCATTTGGCCTGTCTCAGCAGCGGCATAAAGCGCGCCGCATCCTGCTGCATGAAGCGTGCCCTGCTAAGGCCTGCAGGAGCGTCGACGTCATGGCAAGCGTGCTGGTGAAGGCCCGTGCCTTCGTCGGTCCAACTTGCACCGGGCGTATAACGGACATGAGTCAACGAATGCAGGCCGGCAGGGGGATAGGGCATAACCGAGAAAAACGGCCCGTCCATAACCGTCACGCCGATCTTTTCAAGCTCGGGCGGGGGAGCGATCAGTGCTACCTCGGCAGCCTCATGCTTAAGTGATAGAAGCGGCAGGCCAGCTGCATGGCGCAAGTGGTTGATGCGCGAATAGGTTACATCGAACACATGGTTTGCAACGACCTCGCTACCGTCCGAAAGGGTCACGCAGGCTGCGCTTTCCAGCTCACTTAAATGGGTCGCGCTGGTTCCGAGGCGGATCTCGATCCCCGCGGCATCGGCCCGGGTAGCCAGTTGCTGCCGCAATTGCCGATAGTCGAATGCATGTTCCACACAGGAAAAGATTCCGGCAACGCGATCTGGGTCGAATAGCGCTGCAACCGGCGGTCCGGCAACGGCGATGGGCGCTCCCATATCGGCGAACATCCGGTAAAACCGCCGCGCAGTCACCTTGGATTGGCGCGACGATATGGCATAGACCATGTCGAAACGATCATGGACGGCCTGCGGAAAGTCCCTAACGAAGCGACGATGCAGGCTTAGCGAACGCCCGGCTGTCAAGGCGCTGCGCGGATAGTGAAAACCGGTATGAATTCGAGCCTGATTGACCCGCGAGGCGCGCTCCATCAGCTCCGACCGCGCCTCGACTACGAGGATCGAGCGCGTGACTGAACGCAGGAAGAGCGCAAGGCACAGCCCGAAGAACCCACCGCCCACGATGAGCACATCGACCTCATGCCGCGCAACGGTAATTGGGTGAATCAGGGTCATGCCTTGGGATCCGCTGGCGCGAGGATTGCGCCCATGCTAGCCGCTCCGCCGCGGTCGTAATGCACATTCAGATCCTGATTGATCCCGGAATAGACGTTAATATTCCCGATCTCTTCTAGAATGTCGTCGCGTTCCTCATGCCCGAGCAGGTTGATAATTTTTTGCATCCCGGTGCTCAACCCAAGGCCAACGAGGCCCATGAAGGTGGCCGAACCCGCGAGAGCAGCCGAGGTCGTCACCCAGCCAGGTTGAATCGGGGTGTGAAAGATCCAGACCAAAACGACATAAATTAGGAAGATTAGCCCCCCTAACGCAGTGAACGCCGAAGCAATGCTAAGCGCGAGGAGCACGTTCGGAGAGGAGCTGACGATCAGCCGCTGAGCCAACTGCAACCGACTGTTCAGCTTATGGCGGTGTCCCCGCGGTGAGGAGTTCGCTTGGCTGCGATAAAGCTCAATTGGGATCGAGTGGTCTCGGGGCGGAAAGCGCAGTGCCAGCTGCTGTTCGGGATGGTTCAGTATACGCGTCAGCAGGCCGCGTGGCAATGCGATGGTCTGCATGAACCGCGCATTGACGTGAAAGCCGCTGCTGTTGCCCGCGACGCCAAACACCGCATCCAGCAGCGTGCTTTTGCCGCGATCCCCGATCACGATACTGTTCATACGATGGCCGTCAAGAATCATGCCACAAATATCTAGGACATCCAGTTCATCGGCCGAGGCGATCAGAACCACGTCGCCGATGGCCTCCGTTGCCAAGACGGTGCGTTGCCGATACGAGCCAAGTCCCTGGCGCAGGCGCAGCAGCCGTAAATTTGGCACCCCGTGAAAAGCTTGGATCCATACCTCGCCTGCGTCCGCCGGTATGGCCAGCAGGATCTCCCAATAGCGGAACGTGCCACCAAGGTTCTGCGCCAAGCGCTCCAGCGTTCCAGCACCCTGCGCGTCAGGGGAAATATTGTAGACGCAGGCTGAAATCAGGATGTCATCGCGAAGCATGGTCTAGCCTTTCACTGCAGTGTGCGGGCGCTGTCGAGGCGCGCCAGCGCGAGTAGTAGGGCATCACACGATGCTGCGCCTGAAGCCCTCATCTCGAGCGATAGCCAGTTCGGGTAATCGACATCCTGCAATGCCTTTATCACCTGGGCGGCCATTTTTGCACTCCCAGGTGTCAGTACAAGTTCAGGCTCGGATAGATGCACGTGACCGATGACATCCGCATTGCTGGCGACGATCTGCTCAAGATCATGCATTTCGCCATTTATCTGCAGATTGCCAATGTCCAACGTCAGACATAGGCCCGGATGGGCGATCTTGCGCACAAGCCAAGCCGCGTGATCGGTATGGGTGGCAAAATTGGTGCCATAGATTGCGGGGTTTGGCTCAAGCCCGATGCGACAGCCCTCAACTTGCGCAAGCTCTGATATTCGTGTGAGCATATCGACCGCGATTTGCTCGGCTTCGGTGTCGGGCATGCCGTCTGGGATCGCCCGCTCGCGCGGGGAGCCAAGCACCAGATGCGGAATATTAAGCGCAGCGGCCAAACGGATCGCTCTGCCAAAAGCCGCTATATAGGCCCTGCGCTGGTCCATATTCCCGAACAGCGCTACATCTTTTACCCCAAAAAGTAGCGACTGCATCGAGACTGGCGTCAGCCCAACATCGGCTATCTCTGCAAGACGCTGGCGAATCAATGCCGCCGGTGGATTGAATGCATCTTCAGCATCCGCAAATAGCATTCCGGGCGCGATCTCTAGCCCGGCTACATTGTGCTCTATAAGGAGTTGATAGGCTTGCAGGCGCTCCGCAAAAGGCCAAGCAATGTTTGAGACTGAAAACCCCCGCAATGGCCTAGCCTTGGCTTGCGACAAAGCTATGCAAACGTTCCAGCACCTGTCCGGCATCTGCTATGTATTTGTCATTTCGACCGAATAATGCAGCATGTTTCGTTTGCATGTCTTCTATATGGATGCGAGCAGAGCTTTGTGGCATCGGGCTCGCGCGCAAGGCGGTCACAACTTCTTGCGCACCCACCGGCTGCGGTGCCATGTGCAGGACAGACAGGCCCGCGTCAGTGGCTATGCCGATGGCCCCCGACAACAGCGAAAGGTCGAAAAACTGGAACCGCGAGGCCGGATTGGTAAAGCGCAGCGCCTCGAAGCCAGCCGCCTCAACTGCGGCGTCAAGTGACTGCCGGTCGGGTGCGGCATCAAGCGTTGCCCTATCGAGATGCCACATCGCGGTTGCTGGATCGAAACCGTAAAAGGACATCAGCCGCTCTGCCACCGAAGGCTCCACAGCCTGAGCCAGAGCATCGCGGCGCTCGGGGGCTAGCATCGAGGGCACCGGGTTCATCAGATCGAACAGCATGTTCTTTCGCAGTCCCTGTCCAAACAGTGCCGGAAGCCTTACGATCAGGGAGCGGTCGAATGCGTCTGCGCAGAATTCCTCCAACTTGCGGCGGTTGCGGCCATAAGCAAGATCTTCCTCGAAAGCACAGGTGTCTTCGTCCTGCCCGCTGCCAAAGCCCGCCAACACTGCAATACTTGAGATCAGCACCACCCGGCGAGCCTTCAAGCGTGACAGGTGCCCAATGATTGCATCGATATGCGCCGTGTCGCGTTCCGGCGCTCTGTTGGCCTCAATCATTGAGCCCGGCGCGGCCGTGCAGATCACCGTATCGAAGGACTGTCCCGCCGAGTTGGCGATATTTCCTGAAGAATAAAGCTCCTCGAAATCTTGCGTCATCCGAAGATTGCTTCCGACAAATCCCGTGGCTCCAATCAGGGCAGTTTTTACCATAGTGTCCGCATACCAATGAAATCACAGGCAGTAGCGTCACATTCGCAACAATCAGTCAATCTGCTATCATCAGTCATGGATAAGTGTATCGGGTCTTTCAGACATTTTGTATTTCGTTACAATACTCGAGATCACGTTCTAGGCTCCAGTCTCGTTAATTTTCAAAGCCAGGAGATGACAGTTGCGGCGAGAGCGATGGCGGACAGAAAGCCCTTCGGGCACCTGTCGTAGCGGGTCGCGACGCGGCGCCCGTCCTTGAGCCTGCCGGACATGATCTCGATACGATTGCGCCGCTGGTAGCGGCGTTTATCGTATGTGACGGGCTTGCCTCGGGATTTCCGGCCAGGAATGCATGGCGTGATGCCCTTGTCCTGCAATGCTTCACGA
>NZ_WEKR01000035.1:0-34446 GCF_024105395.1 Paracoccus sp. 08
GGACGGCAGTGTCAGCCCGCCCGGCATCAGCGTCACGGTCAGCGCGCCCGCCGCCAGCACCAGGAACAGCGCGACCTGGCCCGCCAGGCGCTCGATCGCGACGGCGGCACCGGCGCGGCGCAGGCCCGCCTGATGACGCGCGCGGACCGCGCGGCCGGCATCGCCCACGACACCGCCGGGCAGCGACTGGTTGACGACCTGCGCCAAGTAATATTCGCCGATGGCCCGGGTGAGGGGGATGGTCTGGCCAAGCTGCCGCGCCGTCAGCCGCCAGCGCATTGCCGACAGCACCGTCTGCGCCGTCAGGGCCAGTGCTGCGGCCGCCAGCCACAGCGGATCGGCACGCACCAGCAGGTGCAGCGCCTGCTGGCCGTCCAGGCCGAACCACAGAAGCGCCATCACCGCCAGGGCGACCAGGATTTGAAGACTGCGTGTCACGTTCATGCAGGAGGCACGTCCAAGGACCCGGAAAAGTTGCGCATGAAACGGTCGCGAAGTGCTTCCATCGGCATCGCCGGGCTGCCCGGTTCCGGGACCAGCCCCCGCGTCAGGCCCCAACCGTCGGTCCGCGCGACCAGATCGGGCGGGCCGATGACATGGATCGGAACTTCTCGGCGGTCGTCCAGGCCGATGGTGGTAGCAGCCTGGTGATCGCCGACCAGGATCATCAGGGGCGCGTCCGTTCCTTGCCGCGCGGCATAGTCCAGCACCGCCTGCAGCGTATAGTCGATCGTGTCACGATACTGGGCCCGCACCCGGTCGCGGTCGCGCCAGACGACGTTCGGCGGATCGCCCGCTTGCGCCATCGCGTCGAATTCGGTGCCGTCACCCAGATCCTCCCAGGGCAGCATTTCGGGGACCGGGGTCCAGGGCGCGTGGGACGAGATCAGGGCGATCTGCGCGAACAGGCGGCGGGGGTCGCTGCCTTCGCGCAACAGGCGGTCGGTGGCGGCCAGCGTGAACTGATCGGGCATGGTGACCCAGTTGAACGGCTGCCCGCGATAGCCCAGGTCGGGCGCGGCAAGGATCCGCTGGAAGCCCATCGTCGACGCCTCGGGCCAAGGACGAACGATGGCGGGCATCACGGCCGCGGTACGGAACCCGGCATCGGCGGCGTGGTGGAACAGTGTCCGGCGCCCGCTGGCGATGGCCGCCTGATAGCGCGTCTGGTCATTGACCCACAGCCCGTTGGCCAGCGTCGCATGCGCCAGCCAGCTTTGTCCGCCATGCGTCGGCGATGTCAGAAACCCCGATGCCATGGCCAATCCGCGATCTTGCAGCACCTGCTGTCCCTGGCGCAGCCGGGGCAGGTGCGTGTCGGCAAAGAAGGGCGTGTCAAAGCTGGTGCGGCCATAGCTTTCCAGAAAGATCACCAGAACGTCGCGATCGATCAGCGCCAGCGGATTCTGCAGCCCGGCCAGCGTATCCTGGCGCGCCTGTTCGTTGAACTGGCGCAGCTCTGTCACGGTGCGTGCCGACAGCTGAGCGCGGTCGATGGCATAGGCGGCCGTCGGGGGCGGCATTAACGCCAGCAGCGCGATCCCCGCGACAGAGGCTGCCAGACCGGCGATCCGCATCCAGGCGGCGCGCGGGCCCTGGCGCATCAGCACGCCCATCGCCCACCATGTGCCCGCAACGATAAGCAACGTGGCCAGAAGCGCGGCCAGAACTGCACCCGCCGCCTGCCAGGGGCCTAGGCTGCCGGCGATCAGCCGGACGGATGCATCGATCAGGGGCAGGTCCGCGACCGGATTGAACCTGCGGCCCAGGCTTTCCAGCATCGCCAGGTCCGCGACCTTCAGCACAGTGACCAGCGTCAGGGCCAGGGTCGCCGCCACGCGCAGCAGCCGCCCCGCGACCGTCCGGCCCGCGGCCAGCGCCAGCAGGATCAGCACCGCCAGTTCCGGCGCCGGGCGTGCCAGCGCGGCCCAGGCCAGCTGATCGGGATGCGCTGGCAGCGCCAGCAGGACGTGCAGCAGCAGGATGGCGGCAAGGACCGACAAGGGCCGGGGGATCACCGATGGCCCCGCAACCACAGCACGTCGCGGCCAAAGGACCAGATCAGCGCCGCCGCCGCGATCCGCGCCAGGGTGATTGCCAGATCGTCCGACAGGACCGGCACCTGAAGCGCGATCAGCGTCGCAAGCTGCAGCACGCAGACGGCCTTGCGGGCATAGCTGACCGGCAGCGGCGCCATGATCCACGGCCAGGCCAGCCCCGCCCCGATGAACAGATAGCGCATGACGCCAAGGGCCAGGATCTCGGGTCCGACGGGGCTGCCGGCCAGGGCGTGCAGCGCAAGGATCAGGGCCAGCGCGGCGTCGACCTCCATGTCGAAGCGGGCGCCGAAATCGGAGCACAGCCCGCTGCGCCGCGCCAGCCAGCCATCCACCCCGTCCAGCGTCAGTGATATGGTCGCGATCGCCGCCACTGCCCAGCCCGCCGCGACCCCGCCGACCAGGGGCGCGATCAACGCCGTCGTCAGCGCCATGCGCATCAGCGTCACCGCGTTGCACGACCCCAGCCTAGCATGCGGATAATGCCTGCGCATCGCAACGCAGACCAGCGCGGCCCCCGCCAGATAGACGACGCCCGCGACCAGGGCACCCGTGCCCTGGCCCAGGATCATCACGCCGATGCCCAGGTTCAGGGCCAGCCCCGCGGGAATGGCCAGGATCAACCCCTCGGGCAGGCGGCGGCCTGGGGCGGGGGCCGGTCTGACGGTGGGATCGGCAAGGTCGGGGCGGGAAATCTGCATCGGGTGAACATATGACAGGGGCATGACGCGTCAAGCTGACTTCTGAACAGGCTTGCCTCAGCACGATCCCGGGCTATCCTGTCGCGACAGGAGGGCTGCGCCATGGATCACCGACCCGTAGGCTATGGCACCACGGCGCGGATGCTGCACTGGCTGGTCGCGGCGCTGATCCTGGCGATGATCCCCGTGGGTCTGCTGATGGTGCAGGACGGGCTGGACCGCGGCCTGGGCGACGCGCTGTACCTGTTTCACAAGAACGTGGGCAGCCTGCTGATCGCCATCATCGCGGTGCGGCTGGTCTGGCGGCTGACGCATCCGCCCGCGCCGCTGCCCGCGACCATGCCCGACTGGCAGCGGCGGGTGGCAGGGCTGTCGCATCTGGCGCTGTACGGACTTATGGTCGTGATGCCGCTGTCGGGTTACGTCCGCGTGCGCGCGGGCGGCTTTCCGATCGAGGGGCTGGATGCGCTTGGCCTGCCGACGCTGGTCCCCCGGTCAAAGCCCCTGGCCGACGCCGCCAGCAGCCTGCACGAACTGGCGGCGTGGGCGCTGATGGCGGTGTTGGCCCTGCATGTCGGCGCGGCGCTGCACCATGCGCTGATCCGGCGCGACGGGGTCTGGGCGCGGATGTGGCCGCCGCGGGCGCGCTGAGCCCTCGACAGGACCGTCCGGTTTGGATATGGCCATGCGGCGCGAATGACGGGGACCGTCGGGTCGCACCGGATTATCAAATATTGATCACAGGCGGTTGAACGAAAGGTCCTGTCGCGGCGTTCGACGGTGACGTCGAAAATGCCGCCGACCAGGAGAGATCGTGACCAAGACCCAAGACCTGACGATTCTGGTCGTCATCGCAGCGGCCCTTGCCGGCGTGTTCACCCTTGATCTGATGGTGCCGTTGGGGACGGCGGTCTGGCTGATCTATATCCTGCCCTTGAGCCTTGCGGTCTTCGCGCGCTGGCCGGCGCTGCCGGTGGCCACGGCTGTGCTGGTCTGCGTGGCGATGGCGCTGGCGTTCCAGAAGGACAACACCGGCATCGATCCGACCGTGGCGGCCGTGAACCGCGGCTTGGCCGGGATCGTGTATCTGTGCCTGGGGTTTCTGGGGCGAAGGCTGATCGTCACCCGCGGCAAGCTGCTGGACACCGACTGGATCACCGGCACCCAGGTCGCGGTGTCCCGTGCCGTCCAGGGCGACCTGACCGCGGAAAAGCTGGCCCGCCAGGTCCTGCAGGTTCTGGCCAACCGGATCGGCGCGAGGGCCGCCGTCGCCTATGCCCGTAATGGACATGGCCACCTGCGGCTGGCGCAGTGGGGCACCGACGGCGACGCCCTGGCGGAACGCGTGGCGGATGACGAAGGCCATCTGGGCCGCGCCGTCACCGAAGGTCGCATCCTGCAGTTGTCCCTGGCGCCGGACCAGGCGCTGGGCTGGGCGACGGGACTGGCGCGGGGGCGCACGGCGCATGCGCTGATCGTGCCGATGCGGGACGGGCAGCTGATCAACGGCGTGCTGGAGTTCGGGCTGGATGCCGCCCCGCCGCCTCGCGTGATCGACCTGTTCGAGCGTATCGGAGACAAGCTGGGCATTGCGCTGCGATCCGCCCAGTATCGCCAGCAGCTGCAGGAGTTGCTGGAGGAGACCCGCCGTCAGGCCGAGGAGTTGCGCGCCCATACCGAGGAGCTTGCGGCGTCCAACGAGGAGCTGGAGGAGCAGACCCGCGCCCTGCAGGACAGCCAGCGCCGGTTGGAGGCACAGCAATCAGAGCTGGAAGAACAGAACGCCCAGCTTGAAAGCCAGACCCAGGAGCTGGAGGAACAGCGCGATGCGCTGGCCCGGTCGCGCCGGATGCTGGAGGATCAGGCGCAGGAGCTGGCGCAGGAGAGCCGCTACAAGTCCGAATTCGTCGCCAACATGTCGCACGAGCTGCGCACGCCGTTGAACGCGTTGCTGATTATGTCGCGGCTGCTGTCGGACAACCGCGGCCGCAACCTGTCCGAGGAGCAGGTCCGCTGGGCCGAAACGATCGAGGCATCGGGCAAGGATCTGCTGGCGCTGATCAACGACATCCTGGACCTGTCCAAGATCGAATCCGGCAAGATGGACGTGTCGCGCGACACGGTCGAGCCGCAGGCGCTGGCCGACAAGCTGGTGCGCGCCTTCGAGGCGCAGGCCCGCGACAAGGGGCTGACCCTGTCGGCACAGGTCGATCCCACGGTCGCGGCGTTCTCCTCCGACCGGCAGCGTCTGGAGCAGGTGCTGCGGAACTTCATCTCGAACGCGCTGAAATTCACCGAACGGGGGCAGGTGGTGCTGCATATTTCCCCGGCGGCGCAGGGGATCGCGCTGTCGGTGCAGGACAGCGGCATCGGCATCGACGCCAGCCAGCAGGAGACCGTGTTCGAGGCGTTCCGGCAGGCGGACGGCACGATCTCCCGCCGCTTTGGCGGAACGGGGCTGGGCCTGTCGATCTGCCGCGAATTGGCCGATCTGCTGGGCGGGCGCATCACGCTGACCAGCGCGCCCGGCAAGGGCAGCACCTTCACGCTGATCCTGCCCGCCGCACCGGCGCTGCAATCGCCGGCACCTGCGCGGCGGTCCTTGCCCGCGCCCACGATGCCCGAACCCGCGCCGATGATGCTGGACGCCCTGCCGGGGGTTGAGGACGACCGCGCGGACATCGGCGCCGGGGACCGGGTGATGCTGGTGGTCGAGGACGATCCGGCATTCGCCCGCATCCTCTACGGTCTGGCGCAGGAGCTGGGCTTCCGCTGCGTCTGCGTGGGCCGAGCGGATGACGCGGTGCGTGCGGCGCGCCATTTCCTGCCGCAGGCGATCGTGATGGATGTGGGCCTGCCCGACCATTCGGGCCTGTCCGCGCTGGACCGGCTGAAGCGCGACACGACCACGCGACACATCCCGGTGCATATGGTCTCGGCCGACGATTACACCAAGGAGGCGCTGGCCCAGGGCGCCATCAGCTATATGATGAAGCCGGTGCGGCGCGACGACTTGGCCACGGCGATCCGCAACCTGGAGACCCGCCTGGAACAGCGCCTGCGCCGCGTGCTGATCGTCGAGGACGATCCCGCGCAGATGCTGGGGCTCAAGGCGCTGCTGACCAGCGACGGGGTCGAGACGGTGGGCGCCGGTACCGCCGCCGAGGCACTGCAGATCTGCCGCAGCCAGACGGTCGACTGTATCGTCCTGGACATGACGCTGCCGGATGCATCGGGGTTCGAGGTGCTGGAGCAGCTGGACGGGGACGGCACGGCGTCCTTCCCGCCGGTCATCGTCTATACTGCGCGCGCCTTGTCCGAGGCCGAGGAGCAGCGCCTGCGCCGCTATTCGAAATCGATCATCATCAAGGGCGCCAAGTCGCCTGAACGCCTGATCAACGAGGTTACGCTGTTCCTGCATCAGGTCGTGTCCGACCTGCCGCAGAAACAGCGCGACATGCTGGCCGCGTCGCTGAACCGCGATGCGCAGCTGGAGGGGCGCCGCATCCTGGTGGTCGAGGACGACATCCGCAACGTCTATGCCCTGACCGGCGTGTTCGAGCCGCATGGCGCGACCGTGCAGATTGCCCGGAACGGCCGCGAGGCGCTAGAGGCCCTTGGCCGCATCAACGACGGTGCCGCGCCCAAGATCGACCTGGTGCTGATGGACGTGATGATGCCCGAGATGGACGGCCTGACCGCCACGCGCGAGATCCGCAAGATCGACCGCTGGAAGGGCCTGCCCATCATCATGCTGACCGCCAAGGCGATGGCCGAGGATCAGAACCAGTGCCTGGCGGCGGGGGCGAACGACTATCTGCCCAAACCCCTGGATGTCGACAAGCTGCTGTCGCTGACCCGGGTCTGGATGCCGCGATGAGCGTCGATCCCGTCCCCCTGCGCGCGGCCGACGCGATCGAGCTGGACCTGTTCCTGGAGGCGCTGAACCGGCGCCACCATTACGACTTCAGGTCCTATTCGCGCGCATCGCTGGCCCGTCGCGCCGAACTGGCGCGCGAAAGGCTTGGCTGCGCGACCCTGTCCGAGGTGCAGGGCCGCCTGCTGCACGATCCCGCGGTGCTGCCCGACATCATCGACGCGATGACCGTGCAGGTCAGCGAACTGTTTCGCGATCCGGCCTATTACCTGGCGCTGCGCCGCGAGGTGATCCCGCATCTGCGGACATTCCCCTCGCTCAAGGTCTGGGTGGCGGGCTGTGCCGATGGCGAGGAGCTGTATTCGCTGGCCATCCTGTTCCGCGAGGAGGGGCTGTTCGACCGCACGATGTTCTATGCGACCGAGATCAACCGCCGCGCCCTGGCCCGGGCCGAGGCCGGCATCTATGACATCGACCGCCTGCCGGTCTTCTCGCAGAACTATCAGCGGGCGGGGGGGCTGGGGTCGCTGTCGGATTACTATACCGCCGCCTATGGGCGCGCGGCCTTTGACCGGGGCCTGCGGTCGCGCACGGTGTTCACCGAGCACAACCTGGCCACCGACCAGGTCTTTTCCGAGGTCCAGCTGGTGTCGTGCCGGAACGTGCTGATCTATTTCGACGGGACGCTGCAGGACCGCGCCGTGGGCCTTTTCGCCGAGGCGCTGGCGCGGGGCGGCTTTCTTGGCCTCGGCTCTCACGAGACTTTGCGCTTTTCCACCCATGCCGCGTCCTTCGCGGCCTTTGCCGAACCGGACCGGATCTGGCGCCGGAATGCCGACCAGGAGACTGTTCATGCCCGATAGACCCATCCGTTTCCTGATCGTCGACGACATCGCGGAAAACATCATGGCGCTGGAGGCGCTGCTGCGGCGCGACGGGCTGGTGGTCGACACCGCGCGGTCCGCGACCGAGGCGCTGGAACTGATGCTGCAGCACGATTATGCGCTGGCCTTCCTGGACGTGCAGATGCCCGGCACCGACGGCTATGAGCTGGCGGAACTGATGCGGTCCACCGAACGCACCCGCGGCGTGCCCATCATCTTCGTCACCGCCGCCGAGATGGACGAGGCCCGCCGGTTCCGCGGGTACGAGGCGGGGGCGGTCGACTATATCTTCAAGCCCATCGACCCGGTGGTGCTGAAATCCAAGGCCGAGGTGTTCTTCCGCATCGGCCGCCAGGCCAAGGACCTGCAGCGCCAGCGCGACGAGATGCAGGACATCGCGCTGCACCGCGACCGCGCGATGGCGCAGCTGAAGGCCCATGCCGACAATTCGCCGCTGGCCTTCGTCACGCTGGACCGGAACCTGTGCGTGCGCAGCTGGTCCAAGGGGGCCGAACGCATGTTCGGGCGGCCCGCGGGCGACATGCTGGGCATGACCGCCACCGCGGCGGGCTGGCTGGACGAACAGGGGGCCGCGCTGCTGACCGGCTGGCTGGACAGCCAGCAGGACGGCGTGCCGCGCTTCTCGGCCGAGATCAGCCTGGATCACGCCGATATCGGGCCGATCTGCTGCGAGGTCTATGGATCGGTCCTGTCCGAGGGTCTGAACCGCCAGTCGCTGTCGCTGCAGGTCCAGGACATCACCGAACGAAAGCAGTCCGAGGAGGTCCGCGCGCTGCTGATCGGAGAGCTGAACCACCGCATCAAGAACACCCTGGCAAACGTCCAGGCCATCGCCCGCCAAAGCCTGCGCCAATCCGGCAGCCTGCCCGAGTTCGAGACCAGCTTTGGCGGGCGCCTGCAGGCGCTGGCCCGCGCCCATTCGATCCTGTCGGATGCGACCTGGGCCAGCGCACCGCTGGATCAGCTGATCGACGACCAGATCAGTTCGGGCACGCTGGACGGCGACCGGCTGCGCCGCGACGGCCCGCCGGTGGAACTGGCCCCCGACACCATGCTGCGCCTTGCGCTGACGCTGCACGAATTGGGCACGAATGCCGCGAAATACGGGGCGTTGTCGGTTCCGGGCGGGATCGTGCACATCGCCTGGCGCCTTGAGGGGCAGCGCCTGGTCCTGACCTGGCGCGAGACGGGCGGCCCGGCGGTCACCGCGCCGTCGCGCATGGGCTTCGGCATGACGCTGATCGGGGCGGCCGGGGGTGGCGATGCGGCCGCGGTCAGCGCCGACTGGAACCCCGACGGGGTCGTCTGGACCATCCGTCTGACCGACGGCGTGACCCGGCTGGCGGGCCAGGCCGCCGCCGCCGAGGCGCTGGTCGGCCAACCCGTCATCCGCGCATCGACGCTGGAGGGCGCGCGCGTCCTGCTGGTCGAGGACGAGCCGCTGGTCGCGCTGGACCTGCGCTATGAGCTGGAGGATGCCGGGGCCACCGTCACCGGCGTCGCCCGCAGCGTCCCCGAGGCGATGGCCGCTGCCCGGAACGGGCCGATCGACCTGGCCCTGCTGGACGGCAACCTGAAGGGAGAGCCGGTGGACGAGGTCGCGGCCCTTTTCGACAGCCTGTCGGTGCCGTTCTGCTTCGTGTCGGGCTATGGCCGCGAGAACCTGCCGCAGGGGTTCGACCACGCGCCGCTGATCGAAAAGCCGTTCCGCCCCGACACGCTGCGCACGATCCTGACCGCGCTTCTGGCGCGCGGGGTGCCGGACGCCGCGGAATAAGGACGCCGTCCTGCCCGATGCGCGTCCCGACCGCCGCGGTCCGTGCGCATCGGCCGGGGCAGGGCCTGCGTTCCGGCAGGCTGCGCGGCGCGCGAACGGCCGTTCCGGGCGGGATCGCGGTGCGGCTGAGGCACGGCTTGCGCCCGGCGGCCGTTTCGGGCAGGACCGCGCCCTGACTTTTGGCAAGCATGCAGGATGCGGATGACCGGCGCGGCGATAACCTTCGAAGGGCTGGGCAAGTCCTTTCCCAAGGCAGGAGGGCAGGTGACGGCGCTGGCCGACATCACCCTGTCGGTCCCTGAGGGCAGCATCACCGGCATCATCGGCCGTTCCGGCGCGGGCAAGTCCACGTTGCTGCGCATGGTGAACGGGCTGGAGCGGCCGACGACGGGCCGCGTCACGGTCTCGGGCCGCGACGTGGGCACTGCGACGGGGTCCACGCTGCGCGCGATCCGGCGCGATGTCGGCATGATCTTCCAGCACTTCAACCTGCTGGCTTCTCGCACGGTGCGGGGCAACATTGCCCTGCCGCTGGAGGTCGCGGGCACGCCGCGCGGCCAGATCCGCGCCCGCGTCGACCAGCTGATCGAGCAGGTGGGCCTGGGCGCGCTGGCCGACCGATATCCTGCGGAACTGTCGGGCGGGCAGAAGCAGCGCGTGGGCATCGCGCGCGCCCTGGCCACCGGCCCCAAGGTCCTCCTGTCGGACGAGGCGACCAGTGCGCTGGACCCCGAGACCACGCAGACCGTCCTGGACCTGCTGGCCCAGATCAACCGCGATCTGGGCGTCAGCGTCCTGCTGATCACGCATGAGATGGCGGTGCTGCGCGACATCGCCAGCCACATGGCGGTGATCGAGGCGGGCCGCATCGTCGAGGCCGGTCCGACCTACGACATCTTCGCGCGCCCCCAGCACCCGACGACCCGGCGCTTCCTGTCCGGTGTCACGGGCGCCACGCTGCCGGCCTTCGTCGCGGCGCGGCTGCAGACCGATCCGCCGGGCGACCAGGTGATCCGCGTGACCTTTGCCGGCACGCATGCGACCGACCCGATGCTGGCGCGGCTGGCGACCGATCTGGGCATCAGCGCCAACATCCTCGGCGGCACCATCGAGGAGATCGGCACGCGCCCCTTCGGCAACCTGCTGATCTCGGTGCCGCAGGACCGGGGCGACCAGGCCCGCGCCTTTCTTGAGCAACACGGTCTGACCACGGAGGTGCTGGGCCATGTCCGCTAACCTGATCCCGATCCTGTGGGACGCGACGCTGCAGACCCTCTACATGGTCGCCATCTCGGCCATTCTGGGGACGTTGGGCGGGCTGCCTCTGGGCGTGTTCCTGGCCTGCTCTCAGCGGGGGGAACTGCTGTCGGCGCCGTGGATCAACAAGGTGCTGGGGCTGGTGGTGAACGCCACGCGTTCGGTCCCGTTCATCATCCTGGTCGTGGCGATCATTCCCTTCACGCGGGCCGTCGTCGGCACGTCGATCGGCACGGACGCGGCCATCGTGCCGCTGACCCTGGCCGCCATCCCCTTCATCGCGCGGCTGGTGGAAAACGCCATCCGCGAGGTCGATGCCGGCCTGATCGAGGCCGCGCGCGCCATGGGTGCGACGCCGTTCCAGATCATCCGCAAGGTGCTGATCCCCGAGGCGCTGCCCGGCATCACCCTGGGCCTGACCCTGGCCGTGGTCAGCCTGATCGGCTATTCCGCGATGGTCGGCGCGGTCGGCGGGCAGGGCCTGGGCGATCTGGGCATCCGCTATGGATACCAGCGCTTCATGCCCGAGGTCATGGCCGCCGTCGTCGTCATCCTGATCGTGCTGGTGCAGCTGGTCCAGTCGCTTGGCGAATGGATCGCGGCCCGCGTCGACCGCCGCGCGCCCCGCAACCGCGGCGCCTGAATTTCCCGCAGACAAGAAAGGACGAATCCCATGCTGCGTCTGACAACCTTCGTATCCGCCATCGCCCTCTCCTCCGTCGCCATGGCCGAAGACATCAAGGTCGGCGTGTCCCCCGGCGAACATGGCGAGATCATGGAGAAGGTGGCCGAGGTCGCCGAACCCCTGGGCCTGACCATCGAGGTCATCGAGTTCTCCGACTACGTCGTGCCGAACCAGGCGCTGGCCGATGGCGATCTGGATGCCAACAGCTTCCAGCACCGTCCCTATCTGGAGAACCAGATGAAGGACCGCGGCTTCGAGCTGGTCGAGGTCGGCACCACCATCACCACGCCGATGGGGATCTATTCCGACAAGTTCGAGGACATCGCCGACCTGCCCGAGGGCGCGCAGGTCGCGATCCCGAACGATCCAACCAATGGCGGCCGCGCGCTGCTGATCCTGCAGGATCTGGGCCTGATCACCCTGGCCGAGGGCACGGGCCTGGTTCCCAGCCCGCTGGATGTCAGCGACAACCCCAAGGGCCTGCAGTTCTTGGAGCTGGATGCGGCGCAGCTGCCCCGCGCGCTGGCCGATGCCGACATCGCGGTGATCAACACCAACTATGCGCTGGCCTCGGGCCTGTCCCCGCGCGAGGATGCCATCGCCATGGAAAAGGCCGACAGCCCCTATGTGAACATCCTGGTCGTCCAGCAGGGCCGCGAGGCAGAGCCTTGGGTCAAAACCATGGTCGAGGCCTATCAGTCGCCCGAGGTCAAGGCCTTCATCGACGAGAAATACGACGGGGCCGTCATCACCTCGTGGTGATCGCTTGGGGCCGTCCTTCGGGGCGGCCCTTTTCCGTCAGACGCTGGACCGCGCCCGCCGCGGCGAACAGCGCCAGTCCCATCGCGGTCAGCATGGCCAGGGCTGCGAACATCAGGTCGGTCTGACCCCGCCCGTTCGCCATCAGCATCACATGGCCCAGGCCCCGGCTGGAGCCGACCCATTCGCCCACGATCACCGCCAGCGGCGCCTGCACCGCCGCCAGCCGCAGCCCCGAGCCAAGCGCGGGCAGGGCGGCGGGCAGCTGGATCAGCGTCAACCGCCGCAAAGGCCGCGCGCCCATTGACCGCGCCAGATCGTCCAGCGCCGCGGGCGGGCGCATCAGCGCGTCGAACAGCACCGACGCCACCGGGAAATAGACCACCAGCGCCACCATCACGACCTTGCTGGGCGCGCCGTAGCCCAGCCACAGCGTCAGGATCGGGGCCAGCGCAAAGACCGGCACCGCCTGCGCCGCGATCAGCATCGGCCGCAGTAGCCAGCGCGCCGCGGGCGACAGCGCCAGATTGACCGCCGTCCCGACCCCAAGCGCCACCCCCAGAGCCAGTCCCGCCGCCAGATTGGCCAGCGTAAAGCGCGCATTCACCGCCAGCATCGCGGCGTGATCCATCAGCGCCTGCGCCACCCGCGCGGGACCGGGCAGGATGAAGGGCGGCACGCCGCTGGCCCAGACCACGCCCTGCCAGACCGACAGTGCGACCAGGACGGCGATCAGGCCGCGCATGGCATCAGGCTGCGGAACAGCGCGGTTTGGGCCGCCAGAACCTGCGGGTCGTCCAGCGCGCGCGGCGTGGGCGTCGCGGGCAGGGCCAGCGGGCGGGTTCCGCGGGCATCCAGCAGGAAGGCCGCGTGGCAGAGGCGCGCCGCCTCCAGCGGGTCATGGGTGATCAGGATGACCGTGCGCCCGGCCAGGTGCCGCGCCCCCAGATCCTGCATCTGCGCCCGCGTGGCGGCGTCCAGCGCCAAGAAGGGCTCGTCCAGGACGACGACCGGGCGATCCTCGATCAGGGTGCGGGCGAGGGCCACGCGCTGACGCTGGCCGCCCGACAGCTGGGCGGGGCGGCGCGCCTCCAGACCTGCCAGGCCAAGATCGGCCAGCAGGGCGCGGGCGCGGGCGCGGTCGGGGGCCTGCCCGCGCAGCCGCGCGCCGATGGTGACATTGGCCAGCGCATCGGCCCAGGGCAGCAGCTGATCCTGCTGGCGCGCCCCGGAGGACAGTCCAGCGCCAGATCCGGCAGCAGCACCCGCCCGTCCAGGATCAGATCGCCCGTGATGCGGATCATGTCCGGTCCAGCCCCATCTGCCAGAACCCGACCTCCAGCTGGGTGGCCTGGGTGAAATGGCGCGCCAGCGTCCGCGCGCGGGGCAGGGCGGGCCAGTCTGGGCCCAACCGCGCCTGCAGCGCCGCGTCGATCAGCGCGCCGACATCATGGCAGACGCGCTGATAGTCGGCGCCGCCATAGGTCGCGGTCCATTCGCCATAGGGGCCGCCGCTGTCCGCATGCGCCAGCCCGATCTGGCCATAGCCGAAGACGCAAGGCGCCAGCGCCGCCAGCAGGTCCAGCATGTCGCCCGCATAGCCGGTGGCCTGCACGAAGCGCGTATAGGCCATGTTCGCGGGCGATTCCGGGGTGTCCTGCAGCATGCCTTCGGGGATGCCTTCGCGGCCGCAGATCGCGACATGCAGCGGCATCTCTCCGTTCAGCAGGCCGTGGGCGATGGAGGAGGCCAGCGCCATCTCCGACATCCGGTCCGACTTGGCAAAGACCAGCGCCCAGGATCGCGCGAAATGCAGCAGGAACACGTAATCCTGCCGCAGATAGTGCAGGAAGCTGTCGCGGGGCAGGCTGCCCGCCGCCAGCTGCCGGACGAAGGCATGGTCCACATAGGCGTCCCAGTGATGCCCCGCCGCGTCCCGCCACAGCGCGAACGCGCGGCCGTAGTCGGGCGCGCTCATGGTGCGGTCACGTCGATGGCCAGATCGGACAGCGACTGTCCGCCCGGCGTGGCGCCCTGGTCGGCCAGGAACGCCTCGAACCGCAGATAACGGCCCGCGTCCAGCGCCGCGGGGCGCCCGGCAAAGCGGGGCCAGGTGTCGGCCCACGCGGCCTCGTTCAGGGGGGTGCGCAGTTCGGCGGCGGTCTCCGCGAACATCCGCCACGCCGCGTCGGGGTCGTTCTTGATGAAGGCCGTGGCGCGTTCCGTGGCCTCCAGAAAGGCCGCGATGGCGGCGCGGTCCATGCGGGCGGGATCGGCCAGATAGATCAGCTCGTCATAGGCGGGGATGCCGTGATCCTCGGGGTTCATGCAGCGGCCCTCGAACCCCTCTAGCCGCAGCTGGTTCAGCTCGAAGTTTCGGAAGGCGCCGATGACGCCGTCCACCTGTCCCGACATCAGCGCAGGCGCGATGGACCAGCCGATGTTGATCTGTTCGACATCGTCGGGGGTCATCCCGCCATCGGCCAGCATGGCGTCCAGCATCACCTCCTGGACGCCCGCCACGGCAAAGCCGACCTTGCGGCCGGACAGGTCGGCAGGGGTGGTGATACCGCTGTCGGCCAGCACGACCAGACAGGTCAGCGGCGTTTCCACCAACGTGCCGACGCGGGTCACCGGCAGGCCCTGGTGGCGCGACAGGTGCAGCTGCGGCTGATAGCTGACGGCCAGATCGACGCGCCCGGCGGCGACCATGCGCGGCGGATCGTTGGGGTCGGACGGGGCCACGGTCTGAACCGCCAGCCCGGCATCCGCGAAATAACCCAGTTCCTGAGCCAGCACGATCGGGGCATGGTCGGGGTTCACGAACCAGTCCAGCATCACGGTCAGCCGGGTTTCGGCATGGGCAGGCAGGGCCAGCACGGCCAGCGCCAGGGTCAGCGTCTTCATGGGCGTCCTTTCAGGTCGTCATCGGTCAGGGCCAGCAGGGCGATGCGCCCCGGCCAGCGCGATTGCAGGATCCGGCCGGCATTGTGCGCGCGCAGGCCGGTGCGACAGGCCAGCACCACCCGCGGGGCGGGGCCGGGGTCCAGATGCGCGATGCGGTCTGGGGGCAGGTGGCGGGCGCCGGCGATGGGCGCGGCCTCGGTCCGCAGGTCGATCAGTAGGTCGCCGGGGGCGATCTGGGCGTGGGCGATGAAAGGCAGGGGATCGGCGGGTTCGGGCGCGGTGTCGAAGCGGAAGCCGCCCATCCGCCAGCCGCCTGCGTCCCAGCTGATCAGCCGCCCCAAGGGCCGAGGGTCCAGGCCCAGCAGCACGGCCAGCGCCATCTGCGCCTGCAGCGCTCCGATCATGCCGACGACGGGGCCCAGCACGCCCGCACTGGCACAGTTGGCGGCCKGCGCCGGCAGATCGGGAAAGATCGCGCGCAGGCTGGGCGCCCCGCCGCAGCAGCCCGCGGCATAGCCCGACACGCCAAGCGCAGAGGCGGTGATCATCGGCCTGCCCGCCGCCATGCAGGCATCCGACAGCGTCAGGCTGACCGCAAAGCTGTCGGCGCAATCCAGCGTCACGTCGGCTGCCTGCACCAGATCGCTCGCGTTGGCCGGGGTCAGCCATTCCACACGCGGCACCACCTGACAGTCGGGGTTCAGCACCGCCAATGCGGCCGCCGCGGCCTGGGCCTTGGGTCGGCCCACCTGGTCCATGCGGTACAGGGGCTGGCGGTGCAGGTTCGTCTCCTCCACGCGGTCGGGATCGACCAGCGTGATCCGACCCMCTCCCGCGGCGGCCAGGTATTGCAGCGCGGGGCAGCCCAGCCCGCCCGCGCCCACGACCAGCACGTGGGCCTGCGCCAGCCGATCCTGGCCCGCGGCGCCGATGCCCGGAAGCACCATCTGGCGTGCATAGCGGTTCATGCCGTCACCGCCAGCCAGTCGGCGATCCGCGCCTCGGGGTCGGAGTTCAGCGTGATGTCGGTCACGGCCGATACGATGTCCGCCCCCGCCGCCAGCGCCTGCGCACCGCGATCGGGGGTCAGCCCGCCGATCGCGACCAACGGAATGTCGCCCACCAGCGCCTTCCATTCGGTGACCCGGTCCAAGCCCTGTTCATGCCAGCGCATCTGTTTCAGGATCGTGGGCCAGACGGGCCCAAGGGCCACATAATCGGGGGCCAGCGCCAGCGCACGGTCCAGTTCCGCCCGGTCATGGGTCGAGACGCCAAGCCGCAGCCCGGCGCGGCGGATGGCGGGCAGGTCGGCGTCGTCCAGGTCCTCCTGCCCCAGGTGCAGCCAGTCGGCGCCCAGATCGATCGCCGCCTGCCAGTGGTCGTTGACGACCAGCGTCGCGCCATGTGCGCGCGCCAGGCGCAGCCCGCGGTCAATCTGGTCGAGGACGTCGGCGGGGTCGCGGTCCTTCAGCCGCAGCTGGACCAGCCGGACGCCCAGGGGCAGAACGCGGTCCAGCCATGCGGCATCATCGAAGATCGGATAGAAGCGCGGCTGCGTCACAGCCAGGCCCTCCCGATCAGGGGGGTAGAGGGCGCGCCCATGTCGCGCACCCCCATGGGATCGGCGTCGCGCGCCACGGCGCCCGCCTGCACCGCCAGCGCAAAGGCGCGGGCCATCGCGACCGGGTCGCCCGCCTGCGCCACCGCGCTGTTCAGAAGGACCGCGTCGAACCCCATCTCCATCGCCTCCGCCGCATGGCTGGGCAGGCCAAGGCCCGCGTCGATCACCATCGGCACATCTGGAAAGGCCGCGCGCAGCATGCGCAGCCCATGGCGGTTGTTCAGCCCAAGGCCAGACCCGATGGGCGCGCCCCAGGGCATCAGCACCCGGCACCCCGCATCCAGCAGGCGGGCGGCCAGAACCTGATCCTCGGTCGTATAGGGGAACACCTGGAACCCCTCGGCGCAGAGCGTCGTCGCGGCCTCCAGCAGGCCGAAGGGGTCGGGCTGCAGGGTGTCGGCATGGCCGATCACCTCCAGCTTGATCCAGTTGGTTTCAAAGACTTCGCGCGCCATGCGGGCCGTGGTCACGGCCTCTCGCGCGCTGTGACAGCCGGCGGTGTTGGGCAACACGCGTACGCCCAGATCGCGGATCAGCGACCAGAAGGCTTGGCCTTGGCCGGCCTCGCGGCGCAGCGACACGGTCGCCACGCCCGCACCGCTGGCGCGGAACGCCTCCTGCAGGACCGACGGGGACGGGTATTGGGCGGTGCCCAGCATCAGCGCGTTGGGCAGGGTGACGCCATAGAAATCACGCATCGCCTATCCTCCCTGCATGGGTGCCAGGACCTCCAGCCGGTCACCGTCGCGCAGCGCCTGCGTCGGGCGGGACGCAGCGGGCAGGAAATCACCGTTCAGCGCCGTGGCCACGCGGGCCTCGCCCCAGCCCAGTTCGGACAGCGCGTCGGCCACGGTGGTGGCGGCGATGTCGCGGGGGGTTCCGTTGACCTCAATCCTCATGGACCAGTTCTCCCTTGGTTTCGGTGATCATGTAATCGGCCGCCTGGCGCGCCAGCGCGGGGGCCATCAGGTATCCGTGACGGAACAGCCCGTTCAGGTGCAGCACCCGCCCTCGGACGGTCACGCGCGGGATGTTGTCCGGAAATGCCGGGCGCAGATCGGCGCTCATCTCGACGATGGCGCTCTCTGCAAAGCGGGGGTCCAGCGCATAGGCCGCCGACAGCAGTTCCAGCACCGACCGGGCGGTGGGGCGCGCACGGGATACGCTTTCGATCTGGGTCGCGCCCAGCATGAACAGGCCGCCCGCGCGCGGCACGATGTACAGCGGATGACGCGGATGCAGCAGGCGGACCGGCCGCGTCAGGGCGATGTCGGGCGCGTGCAGAACGACCATCTCACCGCGCACGCCGCGGAGGTCGGGCAGGGCGGCGGACAGTCCGCGGGCATCGATCACCGGGCCTGCGACGTCGCCGGGCTCGGCGGTCGCGCATTCGATGCCGATGCCGCGCGCGGCCAGCCACGCGGCCAGATCCGCCAAGGCACGTCGGGGGTCCAGATGCGCCTCGGTTGGAAAGATCAGGCCGGGCCGGGGCTGCAGGTCTGGTTCCAGATCGGCGCTGTCGCAAGGGTGATGCGCCGTGGCGCGGCGCGCAAAGCGGGCCAGTTCCGCCCGGTCGCGGTCCAGCGCCAGGACCAGCGTGCCGCGCCGCGTGACGGGCGTGACGACTGACCAGGCATCGGCGGCTTCTGCGCCAAGGCGGGTGATCACGGGGTCGGCGGTCACGCCCTCGCACTGCGGGGCCAGCATGCCGCCGGCCCACCATGAGCAGCCGTGTGGGCCGGGCGCGCCGTTGCGGTCCAGGATGCGCGGTGTCAGCCCGCGCTGCACCAGCACATGGGCCGCGAACAGCCCGGCCACGCCCGCGCCGATGATGGTGACGTCAGCCATGCGACCAGACCGCATGGAAATGATGCACCGGCCCGTGCCCCGACCCCACGCACAGATCGTCCGCCGCCGCGATCGCGCGTTGCAGATAGCGGTGTGCGACCCCCACCGCCTGCTCCAGCGGCAGGCCGTGTGCCAGGCCTGCGGCGATGGCCGCCGACAGCGTGCAGCCGGTGCCATGCGTGTTGCGGGTGGACAGGCGTCGGGCGCTGAAGGGCGTCGCCCCCTGCGCGGTCACCAGAAGGTCGGTGCAGATCGCGCCGTCGCCATGCCCACCCTTCATCAGCACGGCCCCCGCGCCCATGGCGCGCAGCGCAGCACCCTGTTCGGCCATCTGGGCCGGGGTGGTGGCCGGGGCACAACCTAGCAGGCAGGCGGCCTCGGGCAGGTTCGGGGTCAGCAGCGTCGCGCAGCCCAACAGGGAACGTAGCGCGTCGATGGCATCGGGCGGCAGCAGGCGGTCGCCCGATTTCGCCACCATCACCGGGTCCAGCACGATGGGCAGGTCGCAGCCGTCCAGACCACCGGCCACCGTGGCGATGGCCTGGGCCCCGCCCAGCATGCCCAGCTTGACCGCCCGGACGTCCAGATCGTCCAGAACGGCACGCATCTGCCCTGCGATCATCGCGGGGCTGGCGGGTTCGACCAAAGCCACGGTGCGGGTGTTCTGCGCCGTCAGCGCGGTCACGACGCTGGCGCCATAGCAGCCAAGGGCCGAAAAGGTCTTCAGATCCGCCTGAATGCCGGCGCCGCCGCCAGAATCGGACCCGGCGATGGTCAGGGCAATGGGTGCTGTCACGTCGTCCCCCGTAATGTGGCGGGTCGTGACCGGGCAAAGGGGTGGGGACACAGGGCGGGCCGATGGCCGCGCGGATATCTGCACCGTTCCCTCCGCCGGTATGACCCGGATCAGGTTCGATGGGTTGGCTGTCGCCTCTCAGCCCCTGTGACGGGACACCCCAACGGTTTGCCCCCCAAGGCTAGGCGCGGCGGGCGCGTGGCGCAAGGGGGGCTTTTCGCGCCCGCGCGATTGTCGCAGGATGGCGGGGCAGCGGACGGGGGACAGATGGACAGGCGCGGGCTGGAGATGACGGTGCTGATGTCGCCGGACATGGCGAATTTCAGCGGCAAGGTGCATGGCGGCGCCCTTTTGGCCTGCCTGGACCGGGTGGCCTATGCCTGCGCGTCGCGCTGGTCTGGAGAATATGCGGTGACCCTGTCCGTCGACCAGGTGACCTTCAAGGAGGCCATCCACGTGGGAGAGCTGGTGACCTTTCGCGCGCGGGTGAACCATACCGGCCGCACATCGATGGAGGTCGGCATCCGGGTCGAGGCCGAGAACATCCGCCGTGGCACCCGCAGGCATACCAATTCCTGCTATTTCACCATGGTCGCGGTCGACGAACGCGGCCATCCTGTGCCGGTCCCCAAGCCCGAGCTTGAGGACGACATCGACCGCCAGCGCTGGCGGTCGGCCGAGGTCAGGCGCACCATGCGGCGCGAGATCGCGGCCCGCCAGGAGGCCGCGTCGAACACCCCCTGATTGGGCGTGGACTTTGCGATCCAAACCGCGTAGGGAACCGCCTTTGGCCCTGCTAGTCCGGGGCGGCGGGTGCAGGGTGGGCCGGTCGCAGCGACGATAGGTGCCGCTCATCGGGTCGCTCACGGCCCCCGCATTTTGGCGAATCACATGACTGAACTGAATTTCCCCGCGCCGCTTCAGGCGGCGTTGGCCGACAAGGGCTATGAGACGTTGACTGCTGTGCAGTCGGCGGTGCTGGCGCCCGAGGCCGCGGGCCGCGACGTGCTGGTCTCGGCCCAGACCGGGTCGGGCAAGACCGTGGCCTTTGGCCTGGCGATGGGCGCGGACCTTCTGGACGGCGACCGCATCATCGCGGGCGAGCTGCCGCTGGCCCTGGCCATCGCGCCCACGCGCGAACTGGCGCTGCAGGTCGCGCGCGAGCTGGAATGGCTTTATGCCGGGACCGGCGCGCAGATCGCGACCTGCGTCGGCGGTATGGACTATCGCAACGAAAAGCGCGCCCTGCAACGCGGCGCGCAGATCGTGGTCGGCACGCCTGGCCGCCTGCGCGACCATATCGACCGCGGCAGCCTGGACCTGTCGGACCTGCGCGCGGCCGTCCTGGACGAGGCCGACGAAATGCTGGACCTGGGTTTCCGCGAGGACCTGGAGTTCATCCTGGGCGCCGCCCCGGTCGAGCGGCGCACACTGATGTTCTCGGCCACGGTGCCCTCGGCGATCGAGAAGCTGGCCCGTGATTTCCAGCGCGACGCCCTGCGCATCGCCGCCATGGGCGAGGCGCGCCAGCATGGCGACATCGCCTATCGCGCCTATACCGTGACCGCCCGCGACCGCGAGCCCGCGATCTTCAACCTGCTGCGCATCCACGAGGCGCAGACCGCCATCGTCTTCTGCAAGACGCGGGCCAACGTGAACCACCTGCTGGCGCGCATGTCGAACCGGGGCTTCAAATGCGTGGCCCTGTCGGGCGAGCTGTCCCAGCAGGAGCGGACCCACGCCCTGCAGGCGCTGCGTGACGGGCGCGCCCGCGTCTGCATCGCCACCGACGTGGCCGCGCGTGGCATCGACCTGCCGGGGCTGGAACTGGTGATCCACGCGGACCTGCCGACCAACCCCGACACGATGCTGCACCGGTCGGGCCGCACCGGGCGCGCGGGCTCCAAGGGCGTGTCCGCGCTGATCGTGCCGTCGGCCGATTATCGTCGGGCACAGCGTCTGCTGCAGAACGCCAAGGTCTCGGCCGAATGGCTGGACGCGCCGACCGCGGACGAGGTGCGGGCGCGCGATGATCAGCGCATGCTGGACCATCCCGGCCTGCATGAACCCGTGGGCGACGACGCCGCCCTGGCCGCGCAGCTGCTGGAGCAGTTCAGCGCCGAACAGGTCGCCGCCGCCTTCCTGCGCCTGTGGCGCGAAGGCCGCCCCGCCGCCGAGGAACTGTCCGAGGCGCATGCGCCCCCCGCGCCAATGGCCCCCCGTGCGCAGCGCGAATTCGGCCCTTCGGTCTGGTTCACGCTGTCGGTCGGTCATTCCGGTCGGGCCGAGGCGCGCTGGCTGCTGCCCAAGGTCTGCGATGCGGGCGGGATCACCCGCGACAGCATCGGCGCGATCCGCGTCAAGCAGGACCTGTCCTATATCCAGATCGCGTCGGAAGTCGCCGCCAAGTTCGGCGATTTCATCGAGATCACCCCGGAGGTCACCATGCGCCGCATGGACGGCGCCCCCGACCTGGACGCGCCGATCGAGCGGGCGCCCCGCGCCCCGCGCACCGACAACCGTTCCGAGGGTCGCAAGCCCGCGCCGCGTGCCAAGCACGCCGCGTCGGACGAGGGTCACCACGCCCGCGTCAAGTCCGCCCGCGGCGGCTGGCTGCCCGATGATGCCCCCGCCGAACCGCGCGAGACCGGACCGCATGCGGCCGTGAAATCGTGGAAGAAGAAGTCGTCGGCCGACGCTGGCAAGGGCCCCAAGCCGGCCTGGGCCAAATCCAGGCCCGCCGGCGACAAGGCGGGTGCTCCCAAGGCGCATCGCAAGGGACCCAAGCGGCCCGCCTGACCGGCAACTGCTCACGGGGCCCAGCAACTGCCTGACAAACAGGCAGTGGGCCCTGCACGCTCTGCAATCCACATGGCCCTCGCGCCCGAAGCTCCCTTGCGGGGTTTCGGGCGCGACGCGTTCGGGGCATGGAATGTCGCAATTGATATTGCCAGTCGGGCAGGGCGACGCTTAACCTGATCCTTGCGCTGAATAACCAACGACATAACAGGGAGAGCGCTTTTGCTGGACGACCGCCACGGCGACGCATTCGTCGCCTTCGAGCATGTGCAAAAAAGCTATGATGGACAGACACTTGTCGTCAGAGACTTGAATCTGTCGATCGGACGGGGTGAATTTCTAACAATGCTGGGGCCGTCCGGTTCCGGCAAGACGACCTGCCTGATGATGCTGGCGGGCTTCGAGACTGCGACGAACGGAGAGATCCGTCTTGGCGGGCGTCCGATCAATCAGGTGCCGCCGCACAAGCGCGGGATCGGCATGGTGTTCCAGAACTATGCCCTGTTCCCGCACATGACCGTCGGAGAGAACCTGTCCTTTCCGCTGGAGGTCCGCGGGATGGGCAAGGACGAACGCCAGACGCGCATCGCCCGCGCGCTGGACATGGTCCAGATGGGCAAGTTCGCGAACCGGCGTCCGGCGCAGCTGTCCGGCGGGCAGCAACAGCGGATCGCCCTGGCCCGCGCCTTGGTGTTCGACCCCGAACTGGTGCTGATGGACGAGCCGCTTGGCGCCTTGGACAAGCAGCTTCGTGAGCATATGCAGTTCGAGATCAAGCACCTGCACGAGAAACTTGGAATCACCGTCGTCTATGTGACCCATGACCAGGGCGAGGCCCTGACCATGTCGGACCGCATCGCGGTCTTCAACGACGGGCGCATCCAGCAGCTGGCCCCGCCGTCCGATCTCTACGAGCGCCCCGAGAACAGCTTCGTCGCAAGCTTTATCGGAGAGAACAACGCCCTGGCCGGCACGATCGAGCAGCTGGATGGAGACAAGGCGCTGGTGCGGCTGGACGGGGGCGGGGTGATCGACGCCACCGCCGTGAACATCCGCGAGAGGGGTCAGCGCACGACCGTGTCGATCCGCCCCGAACGGGTCGAGTTCAAGCCCGAGATGATGTCCCAGGGCGCCCACACGATCGAGGCGCAGGTGATGGAGGTCATCTATATGGGCGACATCCTGCGCGCCCGGCTGAAGGTCGCCGGCAGCGACAATTTCGTCATGAAGATGCGCAACACGATCGGCCAGACCCGTCTGGACCCCGGCCAGGTCATCCGCATCGGCTGGCATCCCCAGGATGCCCGCGCGCTGGACCCGATCTGATCCCTTTTCCCAACCGGAGACTTCGATGAAGCGTTTTCTTGCACTCAGCACCGCGATGGGCCTGGTCGCCGGGCCGGCCCTGGCCGATGTGAACCTGCTGTCCTGGGGCGGCGCCTATGGCAACAGCCACCTGGAGGCCTATGCCAAGCCGTTCACGGCGGAAACGGGCATCAACGTCGTCATGTCGGACGCCGACAACCCCGCGACCCCGATCAAGGCGCAGGTCGAGGCAGGCAATGTCAGCGTCGATGTCGCGTCGGTCGAATATGCCGATGCGGTGCGCCTGTGCGACGAGGGCGCGCTGGAGATGATCGACCCCGCCATCCTGCTGCCGGCCGAGGACGGGACGGCCGCGGCCGACGACTTCATCGACGGCGCGGTGACCGAATGCTTCGTGGCGACCGACGTCTATTCGATGGTCCTTGCATTCAACGAGACCGCCTTTCCGGAGGCCAAGCCCGCGACCCCTGCCGATTTCTTCGATCTGGAAGCGTTTCCGGGCAAGCGGACCATGCGCAAGGGCGCCAAGTTCAACCTTGAGCTGGCGCTGATGGCCGATGGCGTGCCCGCCGCCGAGGTCTATGACGTGCTGTCCACCCCGGAGGGCGTGGACCGCGCCTTTGCGAAGCTGGACACGATCAAGTCCGAGGTGATCTGGTGGGAGGCAGGCGCCCAGCCCCCGCAGCTGCTTGCCGATGGCGAGGTCAGCATGGCCTATGCCTTCAACGGCCGCATCTTCAACGCGGCGCAGGCCGACGGCCAGCCCTTCGAGATCATCTGGGATGCCCAGATCTATGAGATGGAGGGCTGGGTCGTGCCGAAGGGGGCGCCAAACCTGGAGCAGGCGATGGAATTCGTGGCCTGGACCACCGCGCCCGCGCCCCAGGCCCGCGCCGCCGAATTCATCAGCTATGGTCCACCGCGCCGGTCCGCCGCCGCGATGGTCGGCAACATCGAGGGCACCGAGGAGCCGATGGGCCCCAACCTGCCCACCTTCGACGCGAACATGGCCGGGGCGCTGGCATCGGACCTGGATTTCTGGGTCGACCGCGACGCCGAGCTGATCGAGCGTTTCAACAGCTGGCTGGCCAGCTGATCCAGTTCGGACCGGGAGGGATTCGTCCCGCCCGGTCTGCGCCCCGCCAACGGGGCCAATGACAACGGGCGAAAATGCCCGAGACCAAACCAACCGGGAGAACCAACGTGAAATCCACCCTGATCCTTTCGACCGCCCTGTGCGGCGTGGCCTTTGGCGCGATGGCGCAAGAGGTCAACGTCGTGTCCTGGGGCGGCGCCTACGAGGTCAGCCAGGTCGAGGCCTATAACAAGCCCTTCACCGCTGAGACCGGCATCACCGTCAACATGATCGCCGCCGACAACCCCGCGACGCCGCTGCGCGCGCAGGTCGAGGCCGGCAACGTCACGGGCGATGTCTTCGACGTCGAGGTCAGCGACGCGATCCGCCTGTGCGACGAGGGTGCGCTGGTCGAGATCGACCCCGCCGACTTGCCCAGTGCGCCCGACGGCACCGCTGCGGTAGATGATTTCGTGCCCGGCGCGCTGCAGGATTGCGCGGTCGCCAACATCGTCTGGGGCACGGTCATCTCGTTCAACACGACCAAGTTCGAGGGAGAGACCCCCAGCACGGCGGCCGATTTCTTCGACACCGAGACCTTCCCCGGCAAGCGCGGCCTGCCCAAGAACCCCAAGCGCACCCTGTATCTGGCGCTGATCGCCGACGGCGTGCCCGCGGCCGAGGTCTATGACGTGCTGTCCACCCCCGAGGGCGTGGACCGCGCCTTTGCCAAGCTGGACACGATCAAGGCCGACACCGTCTGGTGGGAGGCCGGCGCCCAGCCCGTGCAGTTGCTGGCCGACGGAGAGGTCAGCATGACCACCGTCTATAACGGTCGCGCCTTTGACGCGATGGTGGCCGAAAAGCAGCCCTTCGAGATCATCTGGGACGGCCAGTACCTGGACATGGACATGTTCGTGATCCCGGTCGATGCGCCCAACCCGGACGCGGCGATGGAATACCTGAAATTCGCGACCGACACGCAGCGTCTGGCCGATCAGGCGAAATACATCGCCTATGGCCCGGCGCGGAAATCGTCGAACGAACTGGTCGGGCTGTACCAGGACGGCGTGACCGAGATGGCGCCGCACATGCCGACCAGTCCCGAGGCGCTGGCCAATGCGGTGACGGACGATCCGGAATTCTGGGCCGACCATTCCGCGGAACTGACCGAACGCTTCAACAGCTGGCTGGCCGCGTCCTGAACTGACACCCTGCCGCCCCCGCATCCGGGGGCGGCGGACCTGACTGCCCGGGGGACGACATGGCCGACGCCGCACTTGATCCACATGCCGCCATCGCCACCACCGCATCCGGTGTGGGGTCTGGCACGCTGACGACCGCCGACGGAATGCCGCTGGCCCGCGCCCYGGCGCACAGCCAGCGCCGGGCGCGACGGCGGGCCTTTCTGCTGGTTCTGCCGCTGTTGGCCTTCATCCTGATCACCTTCGTGGTCCCGATCGGGCAGATGCTGGCGCGGTCGTTCCACAATGACGGCTTTTCCGCCAACATGCCGCAGGTCTCGGCTTGGTTCGCATCGACGGAGCCTGGCACCGCGCCCGACGACGCGGCCTGGACCGCATTGGCCCAGGACCTGATCGCCAGCGCCGATGCGCGCAGCATCGGGGTGGTGGGCACGCGGATCAACTATGACATGCCGGGAACGCGGTCGCTGTTCACTGCGACCGGGCGCCAGGTCCGCCGCGGGCTGGAGCCGCCCTATCAACAGGCCCTTCTGGAGATCAACGAGGACTGGGGCGACCCGCGCCTGTGGTCCGTCATGCGATCGGCATCGACGCCGGTCACGGCGAACTTCTATCTGGCAGCGGTCGACCGCACCCGGGACGAGGCCGGCAACATCCAGCAGGTCCCGGAACAGCAGCGGATCTATCTGACCCTGTTCTGGCGCACCTTCTGGCTGTCGGCGGTGATCACCGGCCTGACCTTCATCCTGGGCTTTCCCATTGCGCATCTGCTGGCGACGCTGCCCATGCGGAAGTCGAACCTGCTGATGATCCTGGTGCTGCTGCCGTTCTGGACGTCGCTTCTGGTGCGCACGACATCCTGGATGGTGCTGCTGCAGCAGCAGGGCGTGGTGAACGACATCCTGGTCTGGCTGGGCGTGATCGGCGGCGGGCAGCGGTTGCAGATGATCTATAACCAGACCGGCACGATCATCGCGATGACGCATATCCTGCTGCCCTTCATGATCCTGCCGCTGTATTCGGTGATGCGGACCATCAACCCGGCCTATGTCCGTGCGGCGCGCAGCCTGGGCGCGACAAGCTGGACCGCGTTCCGCCGGGTCTATTTCCCGCAGACCCTGCCGGGCCTGGGGGCGGGGGCGATGCTGGTCTTCATCCTGGCGGTCGGATACTACATCACGCCCGCGCTGGTCGGCGGGTCGTCGGGGCAGCTGATTTCGAACATGATCGCACAGCACATGACCGGCACGCTGAACTGGTCGATGGCCGCGGCACTGGCAGCCCTGCTGCTGGGGTCGGTGCTGATCCTCTATTGGCTCTACGACCGCCTTGTCGGCGTCGACAACCTGAAACTGGGGTAAGCGAATGGCTGTTCCGACCTATGCAAGCCCGCTGGAGCGTGTCTGGCACTATACCTACCTGACGGTCTGCGCGCTGATCTTCGTGTTCCTGATCGCGCCGATCATCGTGATCATCCCGCTGTCGTTCAACGCCGAGCCCTATTTCACGTTCACCGACCGGATGCTGTCGCTCGACCCCGACGGCTACAGCATGCGGTGGTATTCCAGCCTGCTGACCTTCGGGATGCAGAACCCGGATTCGACGGGCTGGGCCTTCTGGTCGGATGCCTGGGCTAATGCGAAATGGGTGCAGGCGGCCAAGAACTCGATCATCATCGGCGTGTGTTCCACCATCGTGGCGACGATTCTGGGGACGCTGGCGGCTCTGGGCCTGTCGCGGCCCGAAATGCCGTTCCGCCGGGCGATCATGGCGATCCTGATCTCTCCGATGATCGTGCCGCTGATCATCACGGCGACGGGGATGTTCTTCTTCTACTCGAACCCCTGCGAGCTGCTGGCGCTGGTCGGGCTGTCGCCGGAATGCGGGCGGCTGGCGGGAACCTATCTGGGGGTGATCCTGGCCCATGCGACCCTGGGTATCCCCTTCGTGATCATCACCGTCACCGCGACACTGGTGGGGTTCGATCAGTCGCTGAACCGCGCGGCGGCCAGCCTGGGGGCCAATCCGCGGACGACCTTCTTCAAGGTGACGATGCCGCTGATCCTGCCTGGCGTGGTGTCGGGTGCCTTGTTCGCCTTCGTCACGTCGTTCGACGAGGTCGTGGCGGTACTGTTCATCGCCGGTCCCGATCAGCAGACCATTCCGCGGCAGATGTGGAACGGCATTCGCGAACAGATCAGCCCGGCCATCCTGGCGGTGGCGACGCTGCTGGTGATCTTCTCGATCGCGCTGCTGACCACGGTGGAACTGCTGCGCCGGCGGTCCGAGCGTATCCGGGGCGTCACGCCCCGATGACGCCGGAAGAGCTGGAGGACGAGGGCGCGCGTCCTGCGCCCCCGTCCTATCCCGCCATCACGCGGGCCGAGCGCGCACATGGCCGGCGCCTGGCCGCCATCCACGACACGTACCGGGCCGAACTGGACGGCGTGCAGCGGCTGCTGGTTCAGGTCCGAGCCGCGCAGGCCGATCCGTCCTTGGTCGCACCGGCGGTGGCCGGGACGGCGTTGGCGCGCAACATGGCGCAGTTCGGCACTGCCTGCGGCCGCGACTGCGCGCTTTTGCAGAACCACCACGACATCGAGGAGCAGTGGATGTTTCCGGCCCTTGCGGAGCGTGGCGGGTCGGCACTGGCCCCGGTAATCCGTCGGCTGAAGGCCGAGCATGAGGTGATCCACAGACTGATCGGCGCGTTGCACGAGGCGGCACAGTCGCTTGTCGCGGATCGGGGGCCAGCGGCGCTTGATCTGTGTGCGGATCGGTTCGCGGCGCTGGACCGGGCGATCCGGTCGCATTTCGGGTACGAGGAGCGGGCGCTGGAGGAGCCTCTGGGGGCGTTGCGCGTACCGATCTGAGGCAGGTTGCGTCCCGCGATGGCGGGGGGCCGGCCCCCCGCACCCCCCGCCGGGGAGCCTGCGGCCCCCCGGACCCCCGCGACGCCTCAGGGCAGCAACGCCAGCCACATCCAGATCGTCAGCGTGGACAGCGCCGTGGCGATCAGCACGCTGGAGGCTGCGACACGCTTGGCCACGCCGTAGACATTGGCGAACAGATAGGCGTTCACGCCCGGGGCCATCGAAGCCGTCAGCACGGCCGAGCGCATGCCGTCGCGGTCGAGATCCAGCGCCCAAGCCGTGCCGAAAGTGATCACGGGATGCAGGATCAGCGATGCGGCGCAGCACAAGGCGATGGTCGCCATGTCGCCTTCAGGACGATAGCGATAAAGGACGCCGCCAAGGCCGAACAGTGCAGCGGGCAGGGCAGCGCGCGCGATCATGTCGGCGGCGTCCCAGAACCCCTGCGGCAGGGCCAGCCCCGCCTGCGACAGCAGGTTCACCGACAGGCCCGCGATGATGCCGATGACCAGCGAGGTGCGCAGCACCCCCGTCAGCGCACGCAGGGCCACGCGCCCGACCGACAGGCCACTGCCGCGGGCGCGGGTGAACTCCATCACCGTGATCCCGAAGGTGTAGAGCATCGGCGAATGGATCGCGATGATCGCCCAGTTCCCGGCCAGCGCATCCGGGCCGTAGGCGCGTTCCGTGATCGGCACACCCAGCAGCAGCGTGTTCGAGAAAAGGCACACGAACCCGATCGCCACGCAGTCCACCGGCGGCCTGCCGAACAGGAACCGGGCGCCCCCCCAACCCGCCGCAAAGGCCGCGAAGGCGCCGGCATAGAAGGGGATCAGCAGCTGGGCGCGAAACTCGGTGCCTAGGTCCAGGCGCGCCATCGACACGAAGAGCAGCGTGGGCACGGCGAAGTTCTGCGCGAAATTCATCAGCCCGTCGACACCGCTGGCCGAAAACCAGCCCCGCCATGCCACCAGATAGCCGAAGCCCACGATCAGGAAGACGGGCAGGATGATCGTGAACAGCGCCGTCATGTCGCGGCGGGCACGGTGATCTGCATGCCGTCGAAGGCGGGCTCGACATGGTCCGGGGTCTGGGCTGCGACCGCGGCATAGTCCATGTCGATATGCATGTTCGTCAGCACCGCGCGGGGGCTGCGCGCGCGGGCGATCCAGTCCAGCGACAGGGCCAGGTGGGCATGGCTGGGATGGGGTTCATGGCGCAGGGCGTCGATGACGAAGACTGGCGCGTCCGTAATTAGCGGCCAGACGGCGTCGGGAATGTCCGAGACGTCGGGCAGATAGACCAGACCGCCGATGCGGAAGCCCAGGGCGGTGATCTCTCCGTGCTGGACGCGGAACGGGGTCAGCGTCACTGGGCCGCCGGGGCCGTCGATGGTGATCGGGCCGTCGATCGCATGCAGCGCGCAGATCGGCGGATAGAGGCTGCCCTCGGGCGTCTCGAACACATAGCCGAAGCGGGTCGTCAGCGCTTCGGCCGTGGGCTGATCGGCCCAGACCGGCAGGATGCGGCGCGCGTTGAAGACCAGTTGGCGCAGGTCGTCGATGCCGTGGACATGATCGGCATGGGCATGGGTATAGACCACGGCGTCCAGCGTCGCCACGCCCGCGTCCAGCATCTGCGGGACCAGGTCGGGGCCGGTGTCGATCAGCACCTGGGTGGTGCCGTCCGGCCCGTCGCGTTCGACCAGCAGCGAACAGCGGCGGCGGCGGTTTCTCGGGTTTTCCGGGTCGCAGGCGCCCCATCGGTTGCCAAGGCGCGGCACCCCGCCGGACGATCCGCAGCCCAGGATCGTGGCGCGGATCGTGTCGCTCATCGGGCGGCCTTCCAGAACAGGCGTTCGAAATTGGCCTCGGTCCGCGCGGCGAAATCGGGCAGGGACAGGCCGAACAGGTCCGCGCCCACCGCGGCGGTATGGGCGACATAGGCGGGTTCGTTCCGGCGCCCGCGATGCGGGGGCGGGGCCAGATAGGGGCTGTCGGTCTCGACCAGGATGCGGTCCAGCGGCGCGGCCTTGAAGATGTCGCGCAGATCGGACGACCGCGGAAAGGCCGCGATGCCCGACATCGACAGGTAGAACCCCAGGTCCAGCGCCGCCTGCGCCAGCGCGGGGGTCGAGCTGAAGCAATGCATGACGCAGGTATATTCGCCGGCGCGGTGTTCCTCGGACAGGATGCGCGCCATGTCGTCATCGGCGTCGCGGGCGTGAATGATCAGGGGCAGGCGCGTCCGACGCGCGGCCTCGATATGAATACGCAGGCTGTCCTGTTGCGCCTGCGCGCTTTCGGCGGTGTAGTGGTAATCCAGCCCCGTCTCGCCGATGGCCACGAATTTCGGGTGATCGGCCAAGGCCACCAGCTGATCGACGGTGACCATCGGTTCGTCCGCGACGCTCATCGGGTGGGTCCCCGCGGCATAGAAGACGCCGTCATGGGCCTCGGCCAAGGCGCGCACGGCGGGTTCCTGGCGCAGGCGGGTGCAGATGGTGACCATCCGCCCGACGCCCGCGGCACGGGCACGATCGATCAGGGCTGCGTGTTCGCCGTCGAAATCGGGAAAATCCAGGTGGCAATGGCTGTCGGTCAGCCGGAGGGCCGCATCGGTCATCGGTCAGGCCTTGGTCAGGGACGCTTGCGCGGGCGGCAGCTGCGCCAGTTCCAGCACCATATCCATGACCAGCGCGGCAGGGTCAAGGTTGACCGCCCGTCCCACGCGGGCGCGCGCCGACAGGCGGGCCTGCGCCTCGGCCCAGATGCGGGCGGCGTTGTCGTCGGGTGACAGCCGCGCCATCAAAGCCCCTTCGCCGCGCGCGGCCTGGGGCAGCGGCGCGCCCATCAGCCCCGCCCGCGCCAGCCGGGTGACGAAGCGGTCCAGCACGGTGATGGTCAGATCGAACGGGTCGCCGTCGGCGCCAGCGCGCCCCGCCGCGCCATCGGCGAATTTCGATGCCGCCAGCCGGTCCAGCCGGGGCAGGGTGGCGAACAGGTCGACTAGGTCCTGGTATCGGTCAAGGCCCCCCTGGCCGGCCAGCCGCAGCGCCTCTCCGACCGATCCGTCGGACAGGGCCGACAGCGCCTCGGCATCCTCGTTCAGGCCCATGTCGGACAGGATCGCCGACATCTGTCGCGGCGGAAGCGGCGACAGGCGCAGCGTGCGGCAGCGCGACCGGATCGTGGGCAGCAGGCGTGCGGGCTGATGCGCGATCAGCAGGATCAGCGCATCCGACGGCGGCTCCTCCAGCACCTTCAGAAGGGCGTTGGCGGCAGGAATGTTCATCTCGTCGGCGGCATCGATGATCGCCACGCGACGACCGCCTTCGGCAGCCGAGAGGTGGAAAAAGGACAGCAGCTTGCGGATCTCGTCCACGGTGATCTCGGCGCGCAGGCGGCTGGTCTTGTCGTCCCAGGGGCGGCGGATCAGGGCCAGGCGCGGCTCGGACAGGGCGGCGATGCGGCGGGCCTCGGGCGTGTCGGGATCGACCGCCAGGTCGGCCCGCCCGGTCTCGGCCAGCAGCCAGCGCGCGATGGCCCAGGCCAGCGTCGCCTTGCCGACCCCGCGCGGCCCGGTCAGCAGCCAGGCGTGATGCAGCCGGTCGCCCTGCGCGGCCTGCAGAAACGCCGCCGCAGCCGCGTCGTGGCCGATCACGCGCGTCGCGTGACGCGGATGGGGTGCGCCCGGGACCCGGTCGGGTTCGGGAATGTCGGCGGCCTCGGTCTTCACAACGCGGCCATGATGCGGGCGGACACGTCCGCGGCGCTGCCTCTGCCGTCGATCAGTCGGACGCGGTCGGAATATTCGGCGGCCAGCACGCGAAAGCCCGTCGCCAGCCGCTGCTGGAAGGCCAGCCCCAGGCTTTCAAAACGGTCCTCGGCCCCGCCGCGCGCAGTGCCGCGGGCAAGCCCCGTTTCTGGGTCGATGTCGATGACGAAGGTCCGGTCCGGCTCGACCCCGATCATCAGCGCGTGCAGCCGGTCCACCATGTCCCGCAGGTCGCCCCGCGCCGCACCCTGATAGACGCGGGTGCTGTCGGCGAACCGGTCGGTCACGACGACATGGCCCGCTTTCAGCGCGGGTCGGATCGTGCGTTCCAGATGATCGCGCCGGGCGGCGGTGAACAGCAGGCATTCCGTCTCGGGCGACCAGCGTTCGCCCGCCCCCTCGACCAGCAGGCGGCGGATCTCCTCGGCGCCGGGGCTGCCGCCGGGCTCTCGGGTCAGCACGACCTCGCGGCCCTGCGCCCGCAGCGCGTCGGCCAGCAGGCGGGACTGGGTGGACTTGCCGCAGCCGTCGATGCCTTCCAGGCTGATCAGCATCAGCCGGTAACGGCGGTGATGGCACGCTGGCCAAGCTGCATCACGGCCCCCTTCATGCGGCCCACCAGCCCGGCCTCGGGGACGTCCTGCGTGGCGATCAGGGGCGTAACGGTGTCGCGCGTGCCGGGGATGGTCACGACCAACTGGCCAAGACGGTCCCCCCGCGCGATGGGCGCGGGGACGGGGGAATCGTAGACCACCTCGACCTTGACCTGGTCCTGGACGCCGGCGGGAACCAGGACGTTGACGCCGTTCTGGGTGGTCAGGCCGACCCGCGACAGCGTGCCCAGCCAGACGGGCGCCTGCGCCACGTCCTCGCCGGCGGGGACCAGGGTGCGCATGCTGAATTCGCGGAATGCCCAGTTGACCAGGCGTTCGGATTCCTCGGCCCGGGCCCGGTCGCTTGTCAGGCCGGTGATGACGAAGATGATGCGACGCCCGTTCTGGATGGCCGACCCGACCAGGCCGTATCCGGCTTCCTGGGTGTGGCCTGTCTTCAGCCCGTCGGCGGTCCATTCGCCGGTACCGATGGACAGCAGCGGGTTGCGGTTGCCTGCATTCGACGGCACGCGGCCCTTGTAGTTGAACGAGGTCATGGCGAAGTTCGGATAGAGATCCGGGAATTCCGTGATGATGTAGGTGGCCAGCAGACCCAGATCCTCCATCGACATGCGATGTCCCGGATCGGGCCAGCCCGAGGCGTTCGTCAGCGTCGTGTGGGTCAGTCCCAGCTGCGCCGCGCGTTCGTTCATCTGGCGGGCAAAGGCCTCTTCGGTCCCGGCCAGGCCCTCGGCCACGACGACGCAGGCGTCGTTGCCGGAATTGATGATGATGCCGTGGATCAGATCCTCGACCGAGGGGCGGTCGGCTGGTTCCACGAACATCTTGGACCCGCCCATGCGCCAGGCCTTCTCGGACACCGGAAAGGTCGTGTCCATGCTCACGCGCCCATCGCGCAGCGCCTCGAACAGCATGGTTAGGGTCATCAGCTTGGACATCGAGGCCGGGGGAAGCGGCGTCTCGGCGTTCTTCTCCATCAGCACGGTGCCGGTCTGGACGTCATAGACCCACGCGGCCGATGCTGTCGTGTCAAAGGCCCTGGCGGGGGCCGTCATGGCCAGCACGGCCGCCACCCAGATCAGGAATCCGCGCATGATAAGTCCCCCTAGGTTGTTTTCCATGATGGTTACATCAACCCAATCCGCCCCGCAACGCGCCATGGCCGGGGCGGGGCAATCGTGATCAGTTTCCCGTGGCCTCGCGCCAGTGCTTGCGGCAGAGCGAGACATAGGTCTCGTTCCCGCCAACCTGCACCTGCGCGCCCTCGGTGATCGCCTGTCCCGCCTCGTTGCGGCGGATGACCATGGTGGCCTTCTTGCCGCAGTGACAGATGGTGCGCACCTCGCGCATGTCGTCGGCCAGCGCCAGCAGGGCGGCCGATCCCGGGAACAGCATGCCCCGGAAATCGACCCGCAGTCCATAGCACATGACCGGAATGCCCAGGTCGTCGGCCACGCGGGCCAGCTGCCAGACCTGGTCCGCGGTCAGGAACTGCGCCTCGTCGACGAACACGCAGGCGGGGCGTGGCGCGGTCTGCGCCACCAGCGTCAGCAGATCGGACGCGCTGTCAAAGGACAGCGCCTCGTC
>NZ_WEKR01000036.1:0-29602 GCF_024105395.1 Paracoccus sp. 08
GCTGCTGAACAAGGAGATCTTCGACACCTTGGACGACGCGCGCCGAAAGATCGCCCTCTGGCGCTACGACTACAACGCTGTCAGGCCGCACTCCTCGCTCGGCAACCTGACGCCGCTCGAAGCGCGCCGGACGCTTGCGCTCCCTGATGGCTCCGCGCCCGGCGCGCTTGCCATGAAACCACCCCCCGACTACCAATCTCAAACCGGCAGACCCTCATTATGAATGAGGGACGATCGGGGGGCAGGTCAGGATCAGAAAACGATCCGGGAGATCGTTTTCGCCGCGAATGGCAAGATCCAAAAAAGCCGCATCCTTCCTTGCGAAAGAGGGATGTGGCGGGTGAACACCATCGATCCGAGAGAGACCGCCACGGGTGATCTTCGGCTTCATCCAAACGAAGAAGGACAGCTTCCTATTCAGCCGGACGTGTTATGTCCCCGGCGTCAGCCAAAGTGGTTTCTTTGCCTAGCAGGAACGGCCTGCCTGACGCCGCCAGTAACAGGACATGGACTCCTTGGCGCATATCCGGACGGCCTTCGCGCTGTCGAACGGCACCAATGATAGTTCCCGCATGCCACCTGCAACCTCGTGGATGAACGATACGAGATCTGGCGGCATCGCACGACACGGCTGATGCGGGATAACCATTTAATTGCGCGGTCCGTCGCGGCGGGTAAAACGGAGGATGGATAGAGAGTATGCTTGGCCAGTCGCGCCGAACCTTCTGGCGCAGGACTTCACGACAGACGGCTCGGATGGGAAATGGGGGCGGCCATCTGCTACATCTGGATGGCCGAGGGCTGACTCTGCCTTGCTGTCGTCCTGGACCTCTTCTTCCGCCGCGTCGTCGATTGGGCCACGAGTGATCGTCTGAAGCGCGACCTGACAGTCGAGACCCTCCGTCGTACTCAGGTGGCGCCCAACCCTACACCAGGGGCTGGTTCACCATTCCGGCCGCGGATCGCACTACTACTTCGCGGATTATCAGGCATTGCTCCGTAAACGCGGCATCCTGATCTCGATAAGCGCGCACGGAGTCTTCTATAACAAGTCGATGGTGGAAATGTTCTCTAAGACCCACAAGTCGAATTGATTAGGCAGGTTGCATGGCAACCCCGCCAGCAGGCCCAAAACGCCGTCATCAGATCCACCGATGGGTTCTATAGCCCCATCAGGAGGCATACATCGCTTGGTTTCTAAAGCCGAATAGCCTTCGAGCGGAAGGCCAGAAAGGTAAGCTAAACACTCTCCACAAAAACCAAAAAATGCAATGTTCGAGTTCAGATGAAAGATCGCTTGGAATCGATTGCACGAATATTAGAACTGATAAGGTGCTGCATCGCGAACTAGTAAAGTATTGGATCTACAGCATCCGCCACTATGCCGGCGGACCTTATCCCGAATGCCAATTGCGTGCGCTACCTCTTTGGGCATTTCGGCCATTTCCAGATTGTTCAAGCTGGATAGATCGTGGGCCAGTGTGCGGCGCGGTGTCGAGTGACCTTGGAAGCGAATGTAAAAGGTGGCGGGCGGTGGTAATGATGGTTGTTCCGGATGCATCACCCGGCGTCCTATTTCTGTTCATCCCATACACGGCAAAACTGCGGTCGCCACTGAATCAAGCATGTCGAAGTTAAATCAAGTTCCTTTGCGCAAGTTCCTTTGCGACCTGGGTGTCGGAATTAGCAGCCTCGCTGCTGGAGAAGGTGCCGCAGTCGGGTGATTGGAGGATCTGTCCGGTGTTCCGGTCCCTGTACTGCGTCGGTGCACGCCCATGACCAGCAATGGTAAGGCATGGCTTGCGGGGCATCGCTTTCCTGCGCTCCAGCCTAGGCGGCAGAAAAGTGCGCAGATGCGCCGACAGTTTGAAGGCACGCCGGGCCTGCGAGGTATATGGTTGCTACCCTTCGTCACGATCTGTCCCAAGAGTAACCGCCGCTGGTGACGTGGTGGACAGTTCAGGACATGCTTTATCGCCATAATGTAATCAGACGCATTCCGAACATTGACCTATGCTTCAAGGCACACCGTGAGCAGCGCAATCCTGCGCAGTTCCAGGTATGGTAGCTGGATAGGCTGGAGAGCAAACCAGCGTCCGACATTTGTCTCGATGAGTTCGATCTTTATGCAACTTCGTAATACCGCTTTAGGACGGGCTGGGCGGCGACTGTAACCGGATTGCCAAATTAAACGCTCTTCCCGCCGATCAGCAATGGTAGCCAACGAATATCGGATTTCGGCTTTGCTCGCGGGGGTGTGGAGACATTGTGCGCTGCGTTCGTCGAATTGCAGCATCTTATCGGCAGGCCCGAAGAAGCCATATCATTGACGCAGCACCACTTTGCAAAGGCGCGGGGTGCCGAACTGTTCGACTGCAACGATGCCCTGCCTTGAAACGCTTGGGTTAGCAGGACCTGCTCGACGAACTGTTGCTCAAGTGTCGAACCACCAAGCATAAATGGTATAGTCTTGGACGAAGGATCTGCCAGGCTGCAGGTGACCTTACCCAAAATCACTGAACCTGTCCGCTCAGGCCGGTTGGCACGGGTGAGCACGTATTTGCAGTGGTCAGGTTTCGCGACGGTTGGTAAATTGCGGCCACGTTGGACAAGAAGGTAAGGCATCGTCAGACGCCTACGCCTATTCACAGGTACTGCGTCCAGCGAACTCCTGGCCTTTGTCAGCCGGAATAGCCTCTCGTGCGAGCACGTGCGCGGGCCGCTAGGCAGGACAAAGTTTTATCTTGAGCGCGACCGACCGCCATGTATTTCATCAGCGATTCATCAGTTTTTGCATTTTAGACGTCACACAACACCTAGGGTGGAGCAAAATTCAAGCACTGTTTGACGCAGATGCCATACAGCCGGAGCGCGGCAGCGCGAGCATTTATTCCCGCGCCAACCTTGCCAATTTTCTTACCTAAGTTAACGAGCCGTGCGAGTTTCGCTTGGTGCGTTTGCGCACGCTATGGCGTGTGTTTGTGCATGCTTTCGCTTTATTCGCAAGGTGCATCAGCCCGCCTTCTGCGGGCGACCGGCGACATAGGTCTGGGCGACCGCGCGGTCGTCGCCCATGATCTGCAGGATGAACAGCTCCTGCGCCAGGGTCTCGGCCTTTTCCATCCGCAGCGCCATGGCGGGGGTGGCACGGGCGTCGAGGACCACCAAGTCGGCGGCGCTGCCGGGGGCCAGGGTGCCGATCTCGGCCTCCATGCCCAGGGTCAGCGCATTGCCGCGCGTGGCCCAGTGGAATGCCGCCAGCGGATGCAGCTTCTGCCCGCGCATCTGCAGGATCTTGTAGCCCTCAGCCAGGGTCTGCAGCATCGACCAGCTGGTGCCGCCGCCCACATCCGTCGCGATGCCGTTGACGATGCCTGCGGCGCGCAGCCCGTCGGCGTCGAACAGCCCGGACCCCAGGAACAGGTTCGAGGTCGGGCAGAACACCGCATGGCTGCCGGTCTCTGCCATCCGGGTGATTTCGCGCGGTTCCAGATGGATAGAATGGCCCAGCAGCAGCTTGTCGGACAGCAGGCCGTAGCCCTCGTAGATGTCCAGATAGTCGCGCGCCTTGGGATAGAGCGACAGGGTGTATTCGATTTCGTCGACGTTTTCCGACAGATGCGTCTGGACGTGGCAGTCGGGATGGGCGCGGGCCAGCGCGCCGGCCGCTTCCATCTGTTCGGGGGAGGACGTGATCGCAAAGCGCGGCGTGATCGCATAGCGCTGCCGGCCCTTGCCGTGCCACGCCTGGATAAGTGCCGCGCTGTCGTCATGGCCCTGCTGCGGCGTGTCCAGCACGGCGGCCGGCGCATTGCGGTCCATCATCACCTTGCCCGCGATCATGGCCATGTCGCGATCATGGGCGGCAGCGAACAGCGCCTCGGCGCTGGCCTTGTGGCTGGAGCAGAAGGCAACGGCGGTCGTCGTGCCATGCGCGGTCAGCTGGTCCAGGAACAGCCCCGCCATGCGGGTGCCATGCGCGGGGTCGGCGAATTCCGCCTCGGCCGGGAAGGTATAGGTGTTCAGCCAGTCCAGCAGCTGCGCACCCCAGCTGGCAATGACCTGCAACTGGGGAAAATGGATATGCGGGTCGATGAAGCCCGCCAGGATCAGATGTGGGCGGTGGTCGATCTCCTCCAACCCGTCGCGGGTCAGTTCGGCATGATCGCCGACGGCGACGATGCGCCCGTCATCGACCAGGATGGCCCCGTCTTCCCAGAAGCGATGATTGTCGGCCGTGTCCTGGGGATCGGCATGAAAGTCGAGGACGCGGCCCCGGATCAGCTGTTGCATGGGTATTTTTTCAAAGAAGAAGAGGTGAGGCGCGCCATCAGTTCGGCGGCGGTGAAGGCGGCGATGATTTCGGGGCGCTTGTCGCGCGAGAAGCCCGCCCCGATGGGACAGGTCAGGCCGGCGGCGTCGACCCCGCGCGAGGCGGCGAAGCGTTCGAACTGGGCCCGCTTGGTGGCGCTGCCGATCATCCCGACATAGGCCAGGTCGGTGCGGGCAAGCGCCTCGGCCGCCAGCAGGAAATCCAGCGCATGATCGTGGGTCACGATCACCACGGACGTGCCGGGCCGGGCTGCGCGGATCTGCGCCTCGGGCAAGGGGGTCAGCAGGGTCGGGCCGCTGGCCTGCGCCAGCTCCTCCGGCCGGCTGTCGATCAGCAGGGCGTTGACCGGCAGCGGTTCCAGCGCCCCGGCCAGCGCGCGCCCGACATGGCCCGCGCCAAAGATCAGCGCGTCGGCGTATTCCTGTGGCGCGGGGCCGTGGCGGTCCAGCATCAGCACCACCCGCCCGCCGCAGCACTGGCCGATCTGGGGGCCCAACGGCACGTCCATGGTGGCATCGGCCTCGTCCCGCGCCAGCATCTGCCGCGCGCGGTCGATCGCCATGTATTCCAGCTGTCCACCGCCGATGGTGCCGGTGACCCGATCGGGGGTCACGAACATCTCGGCCCCCGCCTCTCGCGGGGTCGAGCCCAGGGCCCGGGTGACGCGGACGCGGATCATCCGCGCAGCCGCTCGACCGCCATCAGCACGCGTTCGGGCGTGGCGGGCGCATCCAGACGCGCGGGCGTGCGATAGTCGGCGACCGAGGCCACGGCCATGTTGATCGCCTCGAACACGCTGATGCCCAGGACGAAGGGCGGCTCTCCGACGGCCTTGGACCGCTTGATGGTCCGCTCGCTGGCCTCGGACCAGTCGGCCAGCGCGACGTTGAAGATGCGCGGGCTGTCGCTGGCAAGAGGCACCTTGTAGGTCGACGGCGCATGGGTGCGCAGGCGGCCCTTGGCATCCCACCACAATTCCTCGGTCGTCAGCCAGCCGGCACCCTGGACGAACGCGCCCTCGACCTGACCGCGATCCAGCACCGGGTTCAGGCTGCGGCCCACGTCGTGCAGGACGTCGGCGCGGTCGATGACGTATTCGCCGGTCAGCGTGTCCACCGACACCTCGGCCACCGCGGCGCCATAGGCGAAATAGTAGAACGGCCGCCCCTGCCCCGTCGTCCGGTCCCAGTGGATCTTGGGCGTCTTGTAGAAGCCTGCCGCCGACAGCTGAATGCGCGCCATGTAGGCCGCGCGGATCACCTGGGCAAAGGGGATCATCTGATCGCCCGCCCGCACGTGACCCGGCACGAAGGCCACCTGGTCGGGGGCGACCTGCCATTTCTCGGCCACGAAGGTCACCAGGCGCGCCTTGATCTGTTCCGCCGCATCCAGCGCCGCCATGCCGTTCAGGTCGGTCCCCGACGATGCCGCCGTGGCCGAGGTGTTTGGCACCTTTTCCGTGGTGGTCCTGGTGATCTTGATACGGCTCAGGTCACACTGGAACGCCTCGGCGACCACCTGGGCCACCTTGGTGTTCAGACCCTGCCCCATCTCGGTTCCGCCGTGATTCAGGTGGATCGAGCCGTCGGAATAGACATGGATCAACGCCCCTGCCTGGTTGAACCAGGTCGCGGTGAAGCTGATGCCGAACTTGACCGGGGTCAGCGCGATGCCCTTGCGGATCACCCCACCCTTGGCGTTCCAGTCCAGCACCGCCTGCCTGCGGGCGTGATAATCGCTGCTTGCCTCCAGCTCATCGAAGATACGCGGCAGGATCTGGTCCTGCACCGTCTGGTGATAGGGCGTCAGCTGGCCGTTCTGGTACAGGTTGCGCTTGCGCACCTCCAGCGGGTCCATGCCCAAGGCATAGGCGATCTCCTCGACCATGCGTTCGGCCACGATGGCGCCCTGGGGACCGCCGAAGCCGCGAAAGGCGGTGTTGCTGACGGTGTTCGTCTTCATCGGGTGGCTACTGATGCGCACGTCGGGATAGAAATAGGCGTTGTCGGCGTGAAACAGCGCCCGGTCCGTCACCGGCCCCGACAGGTCCGCCGAAAATCCGCAACGGGCATAGAAATCGCCCTCCACCGACCGGATGCGGCCGTCATCGTCAAAGCCCACGGCGTAATCCACCACGAAATCGTGCCGCTTGCCCGTGGCGATCATGTCGTCGTCCCGGTCGGGGCGGATCTTGACCGTCCGGTTCCAGCGCTTGGCCGCGACGGCCGCGACGCAGGCGAACAGGTTCATCTGCGTTTCCTTGCCGCCGAAACCGCCGCCCATGCGCCGCACGTTCACAACGACCGCGTTGCTGGGCACGCCCAGGACGTGCGCCACCATGTGCTGCACCTCGGACGGGTGCTGGGTCGAGACGTGCAGGACGACGTCGTCATCCTCGCCCGGCACGGCCATCGCGATCTGGCCCTCCAGATAGAAGTGGTCCTGCCCGCCGATGGCAAAGCGACCCTCGATCCGGCGCGGGGCGGCGGCCATCGCCGCAGGCGCATCGCCGCGCTTGAGGGTCAGGGGGTCGGTGACATAGCCCATGCCCGCGTCGCGCGCCGCGATCGGGTCCAGCGCATGGGGCAGCACGTCATAGTCGATCCGCGCCTTGTGCGCCGCGCGGCGCGCCTGATCGCGCGTTTCGGCGATGACCGCAAAGACCGGCTGGCCCCAGAACTGCACCACGCCTTCGGCAAAGATCGGGTCGTCGTTCTTGCCGTTGGGCGACACGTCGTTGACGCCCGGCAGATCGGCCGCCGTCAGGATGCCCAGCACGCCCGGCTGCGCCAGCGTTTCGGTGAAATCCGTGCCCGTGATGCGGCCATGGGCGCAGGACGACAGGCCCAGATAGGCGTGGATCGTGCCTGTGGGCTCGACCAGATCGTCGGTGTATTCGGCACGGCCAGTGACATGCTTGGCGGCGCTGTCATGGGCGGTGTCCTGATGGGCCTGGCCCTTGATGGTCGCGGTGTCGTCCTTCATGGCCTAGACTCCTTCGCTCTGGCGCAGCCGCACGGGCAGGCCGGGTTCGGATTGCTCCAGCCAGAACCGCCGGATCAGGTTGCGTGCGACCGTCGCGCGGTATTCCGTGCTGGCGCGCATGTCGGACAGCGGCTGGAAATCCTCCGCGATCGCGCGGGCGGCGGCATCGAAGCTTGCCGCCGCGAAGGGCTGCCCCTGCAGCGCGGCCTCGGCACGGCGGGCGCGCTTGGGCGTTCCGGCCATGCCGCCGAAGGCCAGCCGCGCGCGGGCGATCATGCCGTCCGCCACGTCGATGCAGAACCCCGCCGCGACAGAGGTGATATCGCTGTCGCGCCGCTTGCTGACCTTGTAGGCGGCGATGCACGCCTGGGGCTGCGTAGGGATCAGGACCTCCTCAACGAACTCGCCCTGCTGGCGGTCCTGCTTGCCGTAGTCGATGAAGAAATCCTCCAGCGGCAGTTCGCGGCGCGTGTCGCCCCGACGCAGGACGATCCGCGCGTCCAGCGCGATCAGCAAGGGCGGCGTATCCCCGATCGGAGAGCCGTTGGCGATGTTCGCCCCGATGGTGCCGGCATTGCGCACCTGCCAGCCGCCGATACGCGACCAGTATTCGGCGGCCTGCGGAACATGGCGGGCGATCAGGGGCGCGGCCTCGCTGTAGGTCACGCCGGCACCCAAACGGATCATGCCGTCCTCGACCGTGATGTCCTTCATCAGGTGACCGATGAAGATGGCCGGGCTGATGTCGCGCATGAACTTGGTGACCCACAACCCGACATCGGTGGCGCCCGCGACCAGCGTCGCCTTGGGTTCGTCCAGCAACAGCTGGGCCAGATCGTCGGTATCGGCGGGGACCAGTGCCCGGTCCGCGCCGCGCGCAAGTGAAACCCGTGCGCCACGCATCCCGGCCAGGCGCGCGGCCACCGCGTCGCGTTCGCGGGACAGCGCGTCCTGGGCCTGCCCTCCGGCCGCGCCCGCGGCCAAGGCCGCGCGGATGATCGGCGCATAGCCCGTGCAGCGGCAGATGTTGCCCTGCAGCGCGGTCTCGATCTCGGCGGCGTCTGCATCAGGATTGGTCATCCATAGCCCGTAGAGCGCCATCACGATGCCCGGCGTGCAGAAGCCGCACTGGCTGCCGTGATGGTCCACCATCGCGGCCTGGACCGGGTGCAGACCGCCATCGGGGCCGCGCAGATGCTCGATCGTGACGATATGGGTGGCATGGCACGAGGCCAGCAGCCGGATGCAGGCGTTCACCGGTTCATAGACCAGCCCCGTGGCGGTCAGGCGTCCCGCAAGCACCGTGCAGGCGCCGCAATCGCCCTCGGCGCAGCCCTCCTTGGTGCCGGTCATCCGGCGCGCAAGGCGCAGATGATCCAGCAGCGTGTCCGAAGCGCCGACCTCTGTCAGGGCGATCTCGGTGTCGTTCAGAAGAAACCGCAGCTGGGTCATGATAGCCTTTCCTTGCCTTGGTCCAAGTCTACGGCCTGGCGGTGCGTTTCGAAATCGGCTGTGATCTAGAAGACTTTACACGTTCCGTTGAAAGCGGGCCACCGTCACATGGCGTCAGGCGCGAAAGCCGCGCCACCTGCGACAATCTTCGGCAGCCCTTTCCAGCGGTGGCCGACCTTGCCGGGGGCGCAAAAAGGCGCGGCGGCCCCCCATCGAGGCGTGTCCAGCCGTTGCGCGGGCCGTTGTCGTTCAGCGAGGGACGGTCCTACAGGCCCGCAACCCCCAGGGGTCCGACCTCGCGGAACCAGCGCAGGATCGCGTCGCGTTCGGCGTCCTCCATCCCGGTGATGTTCGCAGGGGGCATCGCGTCGGTCAGTCCAGCTTGGACATAGACCTGATGCGCGGCGCGGGCGATGTCGGCGGGCGTTTCCAGCAGGACGCCCTTGGGCGCGGTGCGGATGCCGTCCCAGACCGGTTCGCGCGCATGGCACATCGAACAGCGGCTGATGACGGCTTGGCTGGCATCCTCGAACCCGTCGGCCTCGGCGAAGCGCGTCTCGACCGGGGTCAGGGGTCGGGCCATCGCCTCGTCATAGCTGTCCTGGTTCACCCCGATCGACGCCAGCCACATCACCCCGATGAACAGCATCGTCGTGACCGCCCATGTCCACCACTGGTATCCCTTGCGGGCGTGCATGGTGTTGAAGAAGTGCCGGATGGTCACACCCATCAGGAAGATCAGCGCTGCGATCAGCCAGTTGTACTGGCTGGCGAAGGCCAGCGGATAGTGGTTCGACAGCATCAGGAAGATGACCGGCAGCGTCAGGTAGTTGTTGTGCGTCGACCGCAGCTTGGCGATCTTGCCGTATTTCGGGTCGGCGGGGCGCCCGGCCTTCAGGTCGGCGACCACGATACGCTGGTTCGGCATGATGATCAGGAACACGTTCGCGGTCATGATCGTCGCGGTGAAGGCGCCCAGATGCAGCAGCGCCGCGCGGCCCGTGAAGATCTGGTCATAGGCCCAGCCCATCGCCACCAGCGCCGCGAACAGCAGCAGCATCAGCACCGTGGGACGGTTGCCCAGGGGCGACTTGCACAGCCCGTCATAAATCAGCCAGCCCACCGCCAGCGACCCGCCCGAAATCAGGATCGCCTGCCAGATCGCCAGGTCGGCCTTGGCGGGCTCGATCAGGTACAGGTTGGCGCCGGCCCAATAGGTGACCATCAGCAGCGCGGCACCAGACAGCCAGGTCGCATAGCTTTCCCATTTGAACCAGGTCAGATGCTCGGGCATTCGCTCGGGCGCGACCAGGTACTTGCGGATGTGATAGAATCCCCCGCCGTGGACCTGCCATTCCTCGCCATGCGCGCCCTTGGGAAGGTCGGGTGCCTTCTGCAGGCCCAGGTCCAGCGCGATGAAGTAGAACGACGACCCAATCCACGCGATGGCGGTGATCACGTGCAGCCAACGGACGGCAAAGGAGAGGAACTCCCACAGGATGGCGATTTCCGGGATCATCTCAGCTGCCCCGATAGGTGGAATAGCCGAACGGAGAGACCAGCAGCGGCACGTGGTAATGGTCGTTCTGCGACATGCCGAAGCGGATCGGGATCACGTCCAGAAAGCGGGGGCTTTCGGGAGCCACGCCCGACGCGTCCATCCAGGCGCCGGCATGGAATTCCAGCTCGTAGGTGCCGGTGGCGAAATCGCCCGCCGGCAGGATATGCGCATCGGTGCGCCCGTCGTCATTGGTCACCATGCGCGCGATCTCCTCGCGCGCGGGCGACAGCCGGAACAGCACGACCTGCATCCCGCGCGCAGGCAGCCCGCGCGCCGTGTCCAGAACATGCGTTGTCAGAAAACCCGACATGAAATCCCCCCGTCTTGATGGTTCCTGCGCCGTGATACCCGATTTGCCCAAGGGCGGCAGGGGCTTGATGGACAAGGCAGTCTTAAGAAACCGTGCATAATCGACCCTCAGTGATCGGCCAGGCGACCGGCCTTGGCCAGTTCAGCCTCGTCCGCGGGGGCCGCACCGTTGTAGAACCAGTTCAGCGCCACCGCGCTGACCGCGGCCAGCAGGATGCCCGAATGGATCAGCGGATGGATCGCATGGGGCAGCCACTGCTTGAAGTTCGGGGCGACCAGCGGGATCATCGCCATGCCGATGCTGATGGCCACGACGAACAGATTGTGGCGGTTGGCGGTGAAGTCGACACGGCTCAGGATGCGGATGCCGGTGGCGGCGACCATTCCGAACATCACCAGCCCGGCGCCGCCCAGCACGGTGGTCGGCAGGCTTTCGACCAGCGCGCCCATCTTGGGGATCAGGCCCAGCACGATCATGATGATGCCGCCCGCCACGCAGACGAACCGCGACCGGATGCCCGTGACCCCCACCAGCCCGACGTTCTGCGAGAAAGAGGTATAGGGGAAGGTGTTGAAGATGCCGCCCAGCATCGTGCCCAGACCGTCGGCACGCAGGCCCGCTGCCAGGCCGCGAGAGTTGATCGGACGGCGGCACATGTCCGACAGCGCCAGGAACATGCCCGTCGATTCGATCATCACCACGATCATCACTAGGACCATCGTGACGATCATCACCGGGTCAAAGGTCGGAAGACCGAAATGGAACGGCTTGATGACGGCGAACCAGGCGGCCTCTCCGACCTTGTCGAACTGCATCAGGCCCATCGCGGCGGCGGCGACGCCGCCCACGGCGATGCCCAGCAGCACGGCGATGTTGGCCATGAAGCCGCGGGCAAAGCGCGAGACCAGCAGGATCGTGCCCAGCACCAGCACCGCGATCAGGATGTTCGTCCCCGAAGCATAGGCGGGGTTCGGCATGGCGGGCGCCAGGCGCAGACCCTCGGGCACGCCGCCCGCGGCGATGGCGCCGTCCAGCCAGGCCTGCTGCGCGGGATCGACCAGCATCGGTGCGGTCGGACCGACCGGCAGGCCGAAGATCCAGTTGATCCCGATGGGCATCAGGCTGATGCCGATGGCCAGGATGACCGTGCCCGTGACGACGGGCGGAAAGAACCGCAGGACCCGCCCGATCAGCGGTGCCAGCAGGATAGCGATCAGGCCCGCCGCGATGATCGCCCCGAACAGCGCGCGCGCCCCGTCGGTGCCCGGCGTCTGGCCCGCGATGGCGACCATCGGCCCCACGGCAGCAAAGGTCACGCCCATCATCACCGGCAGGCGGATGCCGAAATACTGCGTCATGCCCAGGCTTTGGATCAGGGTCGCCAGTCCGCAGACGAACAGGTCGGCCGAGATCAGGAAGGCCACCTCCTCGGGCGGTAGCTGCAGGGCGCGGCCCACGATCAGCGGCACCGCGATGGCGCCCGCATACATGACCAGCACGTGCTGGAACCCCAACGTGATCAATCGCCCCGTGGGCAGCATCTGGTCGACGGGATGGACCTGGGTCCGGGAAAGGCTGTCTGTCATGGCGGGCTCCCCTTCTGATGTCGCGTCGTGGTTGCGCGACTGACCCAGACCTAGCTTGGCCCGTCATTTTCCCGAAACGGATTTTCAGGGCGACGTCGGCACCCTACCCCCGGCTGCCCGAAATCCCGGCACCGAATCCGCCCCTGCCCAACCCATGCCGGGAACCCGCGGCGACCGAAAATGGAAATGTTTTCTAAGCGTTGGCTTTTTGGCTTGCGAGGCGTCATTTTCGCCCGCATCTAAAGGCAGCATTAACAAGGGACGCATAATGGCCGACCCGACCCGCAAGCGGGGGCGCCCCCGCAAGACCCTGCCCGACGCGCCGGGCACCGTGCAGTCGCTGGACCGGGCGCTGGACCTTCTGGACCTGCTGGCGGCCCATCCCGGCCTGACCTTGTCCGAGGTGGCGGACCGGTCGGCACAGCCGCCCTCGACCGTCCACCGGGTGCTGCACACGCTGGCCGCGCGCGGCATGGCCGAAAGCGACCCCGCGACGCAGGCTTGGAACATCGGGCCGCAGGCGTTCCGCCTGGGGTCGGCCTTCATGCGCCGGTCGGGCCTTGTGGAACGCGCCCGCCCGATCATGCGCGCGCTGATGGAACATACTGGCGAAACCGCGAACCTGGGCATCCTGCAGGGTGACAGCGTGCTGTTCCTGTCCCAGGTCGAGACCTCCGAGACGATCCGCGCGTTCTTCCCCCCCGGCACCCGGTCGCCCCTGCACGCATCGGGGATCGGCAAGGCGCTGCTGGCGTTCCGGCCCGACAGCGTCGCGGCACTGGGTCCCCTGGCGCGGTTCACCGACACAACGCTGACCGACCCCGCGGCGCTGGAGGCGGACCTGGCCCGCATCCGGCACCGCGGCTTTTCCTTCGACGACGAGGAACGCAGCCGGGGCATGCGCTGCATCGCGGCCCCCGTCTTCGATCTGTCCGGAGAGGCGATTGCCGGGATAAGCGTCAGCGGCCCCACGCACCGCATCGGGGCCGAACACGTCAATACCCTGGGCGCGGTGGTGGCCGCCGCGGCGGCCACCCTGTCCGATGCCCTGGGCGGCCCGACCCGCTGACCGGGGTCAGTGCGCGCCGAACAGCGCGAACTTGGCCACGAACAGGGCCGCGATGATCCAGGTCGCGGCATGCACCTCGCGCGCGCGGCCGGTCAGCAGCTTGATCACGGCATAGCTGATGAAGCCGAAGGCCAGGCCGTTGGCGATGGAATAGGTCAGCGGCATGGCGATGGCGGTCAGCACCGAAGGCGCGGCCTCGGTCACGTCGTCCCAGCTGACCTCGGCCAGCTCGCGCACCATCAGCGTCGCGACATACAGAAGGGCGGGCGCGGTCGCATAGGCGGGCACCGACCCGGCCAGCGGCGCAAAGAACATCGCGGCCAGGAACAGCAGGCCCACGACCACCGCGGTCAGGCCGGTCCGGCCCCCCGCCTGCACGCCTGACGCGCTCTCCACATAGGCGGTCGTCGAGGACGTGCCCAGCAGCGCACCGGCCGTGATCGCGGTCGAATCCGCCATCAGCGCACGGCCCAGGTTCTTATTCTTGTGGGTCGGCCCCTCGGTCAGCAGGCCCGCGCGCTTGGCCACGCCGATCAGCGTGCCGGTGGCGTCAAAGACCTCGACCAGGACCATGACCAGAACGACCTGGAAGATGCCGAAGGTCAGCGCGCCCATCAGGTCCATCTGCAGGAAGGTCGGCGCGATCGACGGCGGCATGGACATGACGCCCGAAAACTGGCTGACGCCAAGAACGATCGCCGCGACCGTCACCACCAGGATGCCGATCAGGATCGCCCCCGTGACGCGCAGCGCATCCAGCGTCACGATCAGGAAGAACCCGCAGATCGTCAGCAGCGTGCCCGTGGCGGTCAGATCGCCCAGCGCGACCAGCGTCGCGGGGKTGCCCACCACGATGCCCGACGACTGCAGCGCAATGATCGCCAGGAACAGCCCGATGCCCGCCGCGATGGCGCTGCGCATCGACGCGGGGATGCCCGCGATCAGCCAGCGCCGGATGCCCGTCAGCGACAGGAACAGGAAGATCATCCCGCTGATGAACACCGCGCCCAGCGCCTGCTGCCAGGTAAAGCCCATGACGCCCACGACGGTGAACGCGAAGAAGGCGTTCAGCCCCATGCCCGGCGCCATGCCGATGGGCCAGTTGGCCCACATCCCCATGATCAGCGAGCCCAGCGCCGCGGCAAGGCAGGTCGCGACGAAGACCGCGTCGCGGTCCATCCCGGTTGTGGACAGGATGTCCGGATTGACGAATATGATATATGCCATCGTCAGGAAGGTGGTGATCCCGGCGATCACCTCCGTCCTGACGCTGCTGCCTTTTTCGGCAAGTCCAAAATAGCGTTCCATGCGTCCCCCCTTGGCGGACCCCCCGTCCGCCGTTGGGCCGGACAGTGGGCGGCGCGGCCTCATGCCGCAATTGTCCCCGGCGCGTAAGTCTTTCAACGCGATTTTGAAAGACCCGACCATTGTCGCGCATTCCTTGATACAGAATTCCGCCCCTGACCGCTTGTCCTTGCGCGGCCGCCGCGCTTTGCTGACGCAACGACAGGCACAAGGGGAGAGAGATGCGCTACAGCCGAGACCTGACCGGATATGGCCGGACCACCCCCGATCCTCGCTGGCCGGGCGGTGCCCGCATCGCGGTCCAGATCGTCCTCAACTATGAGGAAGGCGGAGAGAACAGCATCGAGCATGGCGATCCCGCCTCGGAGGCGTTCCTGTCCGAGATCATCGGCGCCCAGCCCTGGCCCGGCCAGCGGCACTGGAACATGGAATCGATCTATGACTATGGCGCGCGGTCCGGGTTCTGGCGGATGCACCGCATGCTTTGCGACCTGCCGATCACCGTCTATGGCGTCGCCACCGCGCTGGAGCGCAGCCCCGAACAGGTTGCCGCCATGCAGGAGGCCGGGTGGGAGATCGCGACCCATGGCCTTAAGTGGATCGACTATCGCAACGTCCCGCGCGAGGTCGAGGCCGACCACATCGCCCAGGCCGTGGCCCTGCACACCGCCATCACCGGCGAACGCCCGCACGGCTTCTATCAGGGGCGCACGTCGATGAACACGGTGGCCTTGGGCTGCGAGGAAGGCGGGTTCGCCTATCTGGCCGACACCATCGCGGACGAACTGCCCTATTGGCACGTCCACAACGGCCGGCCGCAGCTGATGGTGCCCTATACGATGGACGCCAACGACATGCGATTTTCCAGCGGACAAGGGTTCGGAACGGGGACCGACTTCTTCGACTATCTGCGCGACAGCTTCGACATCCTCTATGCCGAAGGGGCCGCCGGCGCGCCCAAGATGATGTCCATCGGCCTGCACTGCCGCTTGGCCGGGCGCCCTGGTCGGGCCATGGCGATCCAGCGGTTCCTGGACCACGCCCGCAGCCACGAGGGCGTCTGGTTCGCCAGCCGCCTGGACATCGCCCGCCATTGGGCGGCCGAACATCCGTTCCAGCCCCGCACGCGCCCGTCGCAGATGGACCGCGACGCCTTTGTCGCACGGTTCGGCGGCGTCTATGAACATTCGCCCTTCATCGCCGAACGCGTCTGGGATGCCGAGATGGGTGCCGTCCACGACACGCCCGGCGGCCTTGCCGGACGCATGGCGCAGATGTTCCGCGCGTCAGGCGACGACGAACGACTGGGCGTGCTGCGGGCCCACCCAGACCTTGCCGGCAAGCTGGCGCAGGCAAAGCGTCTGACCGCCGACAGCACCGCCGAACAGGCCAGCGCCGGTCTGGACGCGCTGACCGATGCGGAACGGGCCGAATTCACACGCCTGAACGACGCCTATGTCGCCAAGCACGGCTTTCCGTTCATCATCGCGGTCCGCGACCACGACAAGGCGGGCATCCTGTCCGCCATGCAGGCCCGCGTCGACAACGACACCGCCACCGAACGCGTCACAGCCGAGGCGCAGGTCACCCGCATCGCCACCCTTCGCCTGAAGGAGATCCTGAAATGACCCAGACCGGCCCCGCGGGCGCCCCCACCGGCGACATCGCCCAGCTTCCCACCGATGATGCCACCGCGCCGCGCATCCGCTATGCCGGGCCAGTGGCGGGCCTGCCGCCCCAGACGGGGATGACCACCGACACCGCCATCTTCACCGAGGCCTATGCCGTCATCCCGCGCACCGTGATGCGCGACATCGTCACCAGCTATCTGCCCGGCTGGCAGGGGATGCGGTTCTGGATGCTGGCCCGCCCGCTGACCGGATTCGCCGAAACCTTCAGCCAGTACATCGTCGAACTGGCCGAAGGCGGCGGCAGTGACACGCCCGACGACGACCCCGAGGTCCAGCACGCGATCTTCGTCACCGGCGGCGACATGCAGGTGGTGATCGACGGGACCGAGCATCTGCTGTCGCCGGGCGGCTTTGCCTATATTCCGGCGGGTACGCCGTGGCGGGTCAGGAACCGCACCGCAGGCCCCGCGGGCTTTCACTGGTGGCGCAAGCGCTGGCAGCCCTTTGCCGGCACGGACAAGCCCGACCCCATCGTGGTGCAGGAACAAGACATCGCCCCGTCCATGATGCCCGACACGGACGGGGCATGGGGCACCACGCGCTTCATGGACCCGGCCGATCTGCGCCATGACATGCACATCACCGTCGTGACGTTCAAACCCGGCGGCTCGATCCCCTTCGCGGAAACGCACGTGATGGAACACGGCCTGTTCGTGCTGGAAGGAAAGGCCGTCTATCGCCTGAACCGGGACTGGGTCGAGGTCGGTCCGGGCGATTACATGTGGCTGCGGGCATTCTGCCCACAGGCCTGCTACGCCGGCGGCCCGGGGCCGTTCCGTTATCTTCTGTACAAGGACGTCAACCGCCACGCGACGCTGTGGCCGAACCGCTAATTCGCCGGGGCTGCGATCACTTCAGCGGATCGTGGCCCCAGTTCATCAGGGAATAGCGCCAGTCGCTGTGTTCCTTGTCCTTTTCGGGCCCACCCTGCGCCAAGTGGCGCTTGATGTAGCCCGCGACCTTGGCCATGTGCGACCAGTCGTCGTCGGTCAGGTCGGCCTTCTTCTTGTCCTTGATGCGCAGGATGTGGCGGCCTGACTTGTGGCCGGTGCTTTCGCCCTGCCCGCCGGTGTCGCCCACCGACTTGCTGTCATCAGTGTCCAGCCAATCCTTCAACTGGGACGGCGTCATGTTCACCAGCTTCTGCCAGTCGTCCCAAACCTGTTCATGCGATGCCATTGAATCCTCCTGCGATCGGCGGAAAAACTCTTGGCGCCAATGCGCGGTTCCAATCGGGCGGCATTCTGCTATGACCCCGCGTTGCACAGAATGCAAATTATTAACGTGGTAAACAGATGCGGATCATTGGCCTTGATGCGGCGCGAAGCCTGGCGATCGTGCTGGCGATGTCGTCGCATGTCTTTGCGGATGTGGGCCTTTACGCCCACATGTCCGAACCGCTGACCCGCGTTGCGGGATTTGCCTTCCAGATCGCCACACCGACCTTCATCCTGCTGTTCGGCACTATGCTGGAGGTGGTCTATCGCCCACGCTGGACCACGCGTCAGGCGCGCCATGGGGTTGCCATGCGGCTTTTGTCGCGGGCGTTCCAGTGCTGGGTTCTCTATGCGCTGACGATCCTGACACTGACCCTGACCGATGACGGTTACTCGGTGCCCTACAGCACCGCGACGATCCTGTTCATGGGAAATTCGCCCTATACGGAAATCCTGAAGTTCTATGCCATCGTCCTCGCCGTCGCGCCGATCCTGTTGTGGATTCGGACGCGGACCGGGCTGTTGCCGCTGGCGGTCGCCGCGCTGGCCTGTCACGCGGCGTGGCCCCTGCTCAGCGGCCTTCCGGACGTCCAGAACGATCTGGGCGCGCCCACCCCCGTGGCCAGCCTCGTCCAGTTTCTGACCGGTTTCGGCGACCTGCCGCTTGCAGGTCCGTCCGTGCTGCACGGCCTGACGCTGGTCATCGCCGGACACTGCCTGGGCCGCTATCTGACCGGCCGGTCGCCGGCGGGATCGACAGACCCCTTGGCCGATCCGGGCTTTGGCCGCCGGGTGCGTGCGCTGCTGGTCGGGGGCGCGGGGGTCGCGCTGATCGGCGGGCTGTTCGTCAGCGTCGACGTGATCGACGGCCTGGCGGATGGCAGCCTGCGCCGGGACAGCAATCCGCTGTATTTTGCAACTGGCATCCTGTCGGCGACGCTGATGACGCTGTTCTTCGTCTGGATGATCGACATCCGAAAAGTCGGAAGCATCGGGGCATGGTCCCAAGCCACCTTCTTTGGCCGCACCAGCATGTTCACCTTCGCCTGGGGCAATGTCCTGCTGTATCTGGTCGCCCCCCAGCCCACCGACGTGATCGGGGCAGCGGCATGGACCGCCGCCCTGCTGGCCGCGCTGTGCGTGATGAGCCTTGGTTTCGACCGCGCCGCGCGCCGCTCGACGACGGTGGCGACCACGCTGATGCGGCTCAGACGGCCCGCCGACTGGCTGGCCGAACGGCTGCTATGGGGGATGGGCCGACTGCGCGCGGCCTAGCTCAAACCTTGGTGGCGCTGACCGGTGGCGTGACGGTGCGGGCGCGGATGCGCGCCTCGCGCCAGGTGATATAGCTGATCGCCCCGATCATCAGACCGCCGCCCAGGATCACCCACGGGTCCAGCGGCTCATGGAAGACCAGCACGCCGACCAGGCTGGCCCAGATCAGCTGCAGGAACGTCACCGGCTGCGTGACCGTCAGCGGCGCCGCCGCAAAGGCCCGCGTCATCGTGTAATGGCCAAGCGTCGCAAAGACCGCGACCAGCGCCAGCCAGCCCAGCTGGCCCATCGTCGGCGGCACCCACTGCGCGATGGCCAGCGGTGCCAGACCGACCGATACCGTCAGCGACATCATCGCCACGACCACCGCCGCGGGCACGCGATCCGACAGCTGCTTGGCGATCAGATAGGACAGACCGAAGGCGACAGCGGCCAGAACCTGGCTCAGATGCCCGGGGTCCAGCTCCCGCAACCCCGGCCGCAGTACGACCAGCGCGCCCATAAGCGCCACCGCCACCGCCGCGATCCGCCGCGAGGCCAGCTTTTCGCCCAGGAACAGCGCGGCGCAGATCGTCACGATGATGGGGTTCAGAAAACCGATGGCCGTCACCTCGGCCACGGTGATGCGCGACATCGCATAGAACCACGCGACCACCGCCACCACGTGCAGCGCCCCACGCAGCGCGAACAGCCCCCAGATCCTCTGCGAAAACCCGCCCCGCAAGGCGCTGGTGATGACCGGGGCCAGAAACACCAATCCGAACAGAAAGCGGATGAACGCCGCCTGTGCCGCGGGCAGCGCGCCGTCCAGCCCGCGCACGATGGTGTTGACCGCGACAAAGCACAGCCCTGTCGCCAGCATCCATCCGATGCCGATCAGGTCGCGGCGTGTCTCGCTTTGCATCTGCATGATCTGCAATTGCCGCCTTTCCCGGCGGCGCGCAAGGCGCAAAACGCAAGACGGGCCGCCCCCGATGGGAACGGCCCGCCCGCGCGATCGACGGCGATTACAGTTGCGCCGCGATCTCTTCCGAGATGTCAAAATTGCCGGTGACGGTCTGGACGTCGTCGTCATCCTCCAGCGTGTCGATCAGGCGCATCAGCTTTTGCGCGGTCTCAAGGTCGGTGACCTCGGTGGGCGCCTGCGGCTTCCAGATCAGCTTGGCAGTGTCGGATTCGCCCAAGGACGCCTCCAATGCGCTGGACACCTCGTTCAGCGCGGTGTCGGCGCAATAGATCCAGTGGCCCTCCTCGTCGGATTCGACGTCGTCGGCCCCGGCCTCCAGCGCGGCCAGCATGACCGTATCGGCATCGCCAGCGGACGCGGGATAGACGATCTCTCCGACCCGGTCGAACATGAAGCTGACCGAACCGGTCTGGCCCATGTCGCCGCCCGACTTGGTGAAATAGCTGCGCACGTTCGACGCGGTGCGGTTGCGGTTGTCCGTCATCGCCTCGACCACCAGCGCGATCCCGTTCGGGCCGTAACCCTCATAGCGGATCTCGTCATAGGTCTCGGCGTCGCCGCCCTGCGATTTCTTGATGGCGCGGTCGATCACGTCTTTGGGGACGGATTTCGACTTGGCCTCCTTGACGGCCAGGCGCAGGCGCGGGTTCTTTTCAGGATCGGGGTCGCCCATCTTGGCGGCCACGGTGATCTCTTTCGCCAGCTTGGAGAACAGCTTGGACCGCAGCTTGTCCTGCCGGCCCTTGCGGTGCTGGATGTTGGCCCATTTGGAATGCCCTGCCATGTCGGGTCGTCCTTCGTGCGGAAACTGGAATATGGCCCGCTTCTAGTCCAGCGGGCACCCCCATCGCAATGCGAAACGCGGCCCCAGGGGGCCGCGCGGTGGTCGTCCGGTGATCGGGCGCGCCTTACAGCGCGGCGGAACCGCCCAGGATGCGGCGGACTTCGCCGTCGCGGGTCAGGCCCTTGGCGGACAGTTCGGCATCCGACATCTGGCTCAGGCGGTTCAGCGCGCGCATCTGCGGGCTTGCCTCGGCCAGAGCGATCATGAAGCGGCCCACGGCACGGAACGGCGCCAACAGCGAGCCGGCCGAGAAACCGGTGGATTTGTGATCGACAGAAGCGATGGTCGCCATGTGGAAACTCCTTGCATAGGACAAAGTCGTTTCCTCCCCTGCGCCCTAGATCGGGGTTTTGCCCCCCGATCGCAACCGCCGATGCTGCATGGCAGCATTGCAGTCGCGGCAAACGCAAGGCGTCAAGGAACCAGCGGCCACAGGATGGGGATGATCAGGCACGCCACGATGCCGCAGATGATGTCCAGCGGCACGCCCACCTTGACGAAGTCAGAGAACCGATACCCCCCCGGTCCATAGACCATCATATGTGTCTGATAGCCGATGGGCGTCGCAAAGGCGACGGTTGCCGCGAACATGACTGCCACGACATAGGGCCGCGGGTCGTGGCCAAGGGTCGTGGCCAGCGCGATGGCAATGGGCGTCAGCAAAACGGCGACCGCATTGTTCGACAGGACCTCGGTCAGGATCAGGCCCAGGAAATAGACCGCGATCAGGGTCAGGAACGGCGGCAGGTCCATCAGGTGCGGCGCCAGGAAGTCGACGATCAGGTTGACCGTCCCCGTATGTTCCAGCGCCTCGCCCACGGCCAGCATGGCAAAGATCATCGCCATCAGGCGGCCGTCCACGAAAGAGAACGCCTCTTCGGCGTCGACGCAGCGGGTGATCAGGATCACCGCCGCCGCCAGGAAGGACAGCGCCAGGATCGGGGCGACGTTCAGGGCCGCCAGCGTCACCACGGCCAGCAGGCAGATGATCGCGATGGGGGCGCGATTGCGCCGATAGGCGCGCGCCGAGGGGCGCGAGACGTCGACCATCTCCATGTCGGTGGCCAGGCGGCCGATATCCTCGGGCGCGCCCTCCAGCAGCAGGGTGTCGCCCACGCGCACCACCAGGTCGTCCAGCTGGCGACCGATGTTCTGGTTCCGCCGGTGCGCCGCCAGGACGTAGATGCCATAGCGGCGGCGCAGGCGCAGGTCGCCAAGGCGTCGACCGATCAGATGGCAGCCCGGCGAGATCAGGACCTCGACGGTCTCGGTCGCGACCGAGCCCAGCTTGTCCAGCATCTGCAGGTTCTTGTTGTCCAGCATCTCCAGCAGGTCGGACATCTCCGACCGCAGGACGACGCGGTCGCCGGGGGCCAGCACGACCTCGGGCAGGTTGCGGCGCAGCGACGCGTCGCCCCGCAGCACGTCGATCAGGCGCACCGCGTCGCGCTTGAACAGCGCCACCTCGGTCACGGTCTGGCCGACCAAAGACGAATCCTCGGGGATCGCGACTTCGGTGAAGTACTTCATCTCGCGGCGCGACCCCAGGAAGCCGGCCAGCGAGGTGCGTTCGGGCAGAAGCTTGCGCCCGATCAGCAGGAAATAGGCGATCCCGGCAAGGGTGATGGCGATGCCCACCGGGGCGATCTCGAAGATCGTGAAGGGCTCCATCCCGCGTTCGCGCGCGACCCCGTCGACCAGCAGGTTTGTCGAGGTGCCGATCAACGAGATCATGCCCCCCATCAACGTGAAATAGCTAAGCGGCATCAACAATTTGGACGGCGTTGTTCCAAGCCGCAGCGCCAGCTGGATGCAGATCGGGATCATCACCGCGACGACCGGCGTGTTGTTCATCACCGCCGACGCCACGATCACGAAGCCGAACAGGCTGGCCACCGCCAGCATCGGATTGGTGTCGGCGCGGGCCGACACGATGCTGGACATCAGGTCCAGCGCCCCCGTCCGCATCAGGCCGCCCATCAGCAGGTACATGAAGGCGATCGTCCAGGGTGCGGCATTCGACAGCACCCCCGCCGCATCCTCGACCGGCAGCAGCCCCAGCACCATCATCGTCGCCGCCGAGGCGATGGCGATGACCTCGGGCGGGTGCTTTTCGCGGATGAAGAGGACAAAGGTGATGCTGACGATGATCAGCATGGCAACGGAAGCGGTCGTGCCGGTCAGTTCAAAGCCAAGCATGAAGATCCTGTCTCGTCACACGGCCCGGATGCGGCCCCGACATCGGGGTGTAGAGCAGTTTTCTGCGCTGCCGCAAGCGAAAGTTGAAACGGTGCTGGCGGGTCAGGCCGGATGCGTGGCCGCCAGCCGACCGCCGTCGCGCACCGGCTGGACGCTGCGCGCCTGCCCCGTGCGGTCGTCCGTCTCGACCAGCACGCCGGACAGCGTCGCCTCGCCTTCGGCGGGCACGAAGCGGTCGCGGACCATGCCGGTGATGAAGCGGCGCAGCGGCTCTGCCTTGTCCATGCCGATCACGCTGTCATAGTCGCCGCACATCCCCGCATCGGTCAGATAAGTCGTCCCGCGCGGCAGCACCTGCGCATCGGCCGTGGGGACGTGGGTGTGGGTGCCCACCACCAGGCTGGCGCGCCCGTCGCAGAAATGACCCACGGCCATCTTCTCGCTGGTCGCCTCGGCGTGGATGTCGACCAGGGCGGCCTGCACCATGCCGCCCGGCGGATGGGCGCGCAGCACGCCGTCCAGCGCCGAGAACGGATCGTCGTAGGGACGCGACATGAACACCTGGCCCAGGGCCTGCACGATCAGCGCCTTGCGCCCGCGCTGGTCGCTGATGATCGTGTGGCCGCGGCCCGGCGCCTCGCGCGCGAAATTCAGAGGGCGCACGATCCGCGGTTCGCGGTCGATGAAGGCCAGCATGTCCTTTTGATCAAAGGCATGGTCGCCGAGCGTCAGGCAATCGGCCCCCGCCTCCAGCAGCAGCTGCGCGTGACCCGCGGTCAGGCCCCGCCCGCCGCTTGCGTTCTCCGAATTGACCACGACAAGATCGGCCTTCAGCCGGGCGCGCAGCCCCGCCAGCCGTTCGGTGATCGCCCGACGGCCCGAACGGCCCATCACATCGCCAAGAAACAGAATTTTCATGGGGGTCTGCTATGCCAATCTGCGTGCGGCCTCAAGCGCGCACATGCAAAAAGGGCTGCCTTGCGGCAGCCCTTTCATATCGTCGCCGTAAGGCGTCGGATCAGACGAACTGAACGTTCGTTGCCGATTCGCGACCGTCACGGCCACGCTCCAGCTCGAACGTCACCTTCTGGCCGTCGGCCGGAGCCGACAGGCCCGCGCGCTCGAGAGCCGAGATGTGCAGGAAAACGTCCTGGCGGCCGCCTTCCGGTTGAATGAAGCCGAAGCCTTTGGTGCTGTTGAACCACTTCACGGTGCCGTTGGCCATCGTGAGATCTCCTGTCTTAGTGTTCCACCCGCAGTATGCGGTGGCTTGGCCGTCAGATTAACAAAGCAGACTGAAGGCAGAAGCAGACAGGATGCAGAGAATTTAACGTAGCCATGTCTAGATAGGGCGGACAGCGCCTTAATGCAAGGGAAACTTGGTGCCGGCTGAGGGATTTGAACCCCCGACCCCCTGATTACAAATCAGACGCTCTACCACTGAGCTAAGCCGGCATCGTCGTCCGATTACCAAGCCGCCCGATGTTACGCAAGCGGCGGCTTCGTGCGCCTTGCACCGCCCAGGTTGGTGCGCGCCAAAAGCGCGACCGCAGCCAGCCCCACGGCCATCACCAGCAGTGCGGCTGGCGCGGCGTTGCCCAGATCCTCCAGGCTGGCGCGTTCGTGGGTGCGGGTGGCCAGCGTCTCGAAGTTGAACGGGCGCAGCAGCAGCGTTGCGGGCAGTTCCTTGACGCAATCGACGAAGACCAGCAGCAGCGCCGCCCCCACCGACCCGCGCATCATCGGCAGATAGACCGCGCGCAGCACCCCGGCATTGTCGCGCCCCAGCGACCGCGCCGCCATCGGCAGCGACGGCGGCACCCGCGTGAAGGCCGCGTCGATCGCCCCCTGCCCGATCGCGAAGAAACGGACCAGATAGGCCAGCACGATGGCCGTGCCCGTCCCGGTCAGGATCAGCCCCGGATCGGTGCCCGTCACCGCCAGCCAGCCATCCGCGACCCGGTGGTCCAGCGCGGCCAGCGGGATCAGCAGGCCCACCGCCAGCACCGCCCCCGGCGCGGCATAGCCGATGGTCGTGACCGGCATCAGCAGGCGCGGCAGCGCCCGCCCCGACAGGCGCGTGCCATAGACCATGATCAGCGCCATCAGAACCGTCAGCACCGCGGCGATCCCGCCCAGCGACACCGTATGCCAAGCGGCCCGCACCAGCCCCGGCGACACCCAACCCTGCGGATAGGCCAGCGCATAGGTCGCGATCACCCCCACCGGCAGGACGAACCCCATCGCGAAAGGCAGCGTGCAGGCCATCGTCGCCAGGACCCCCGGCAGGGCACGCAGGCGCTGACGCTGGATCGGACGCGGCTGCCGGGCGCTTTGGTGATAGCGCGCGTTGCGGCGGGCAAAGCGTTCCCACAGCGACAGAAGCACGATGATGGCCAGCATCGCGCAGGCGATCTGGGCGGCACCGCCGGCGTTCCGACGCTCCAGCCAGGTGGTGAAGATGCCGGTGTTCAGGGTCTGGACCCCGAAATAGCTGACGACGCCGTAATCGGCGACCGCCTCCATCATCGCGATGGCCGATCCCGCTACGATGGCCGGGCGCGCCAGCGGCAGGCCAACGCGGGCGAACAGGCCCCAGGGGCCGGTGCCCAGGGCGCGCGCGACCTCGTATGCGCTGCCCGACTGTTCGTGCAGCGCGGCGCGCGTCAACAGATAGACATAGGGATAGAGGGCGGAGGCCAGCACCACGATCGCCGCCTCCAGCGAGCGGATGCGGGGGAACCAGTAGTCGCGGGCCGTCTCCCACCCGAACCAGCCGCGCAGGGCGATCTGGACCGGGCCGGAATAATCCAGGAAATCGGCCAGCGCATAGGCGCCGATATAGGCGGGCACCGCCAGCGGCAGCAGCAGCAGCCACTGCAGCACGCCACGGCCCGGAAAGTCGTAAATGCTGACCAGCCAGGCCGCCCCGGTGCCCATCGCCGCGGCAAGCAGTCCCGTCCCCACCGCAAGCGCGACCGTATTGCCGAAATAGCGGGGCATGACGCTGGACAGCAGATGCGGCCAGATGTTGTCGGTGGGGTTCAGCGCCAGCCAGACGACCGAAAGGACCGGCATCAGCACAAGCCCCGCGACCAGGACCGCGGCGACCGACCATCCACGCCCGCCCCCCTGGCGCAGGGCATGATCGTGACGGCGGCTGCGGGTCGGTTCTGGGGCTGTCCGGGTCATGCCCAAGGGCGATATGCCAAAGCGGTTTGACTGTCCACGCCGGACGGTTAATCTGCGCGCCACAACCAGGGTGGGCTTGCCCGCCGCAAGGCCAAGAAAAGACGGGACAGTTCAGATGCAGATGGTTTTCCACCTGGGGGTGCACGGCACCGACCGCGACCGCCTGCTCAAGACGCTGCTGAACAACCGCGCCGCCCTGCAGGGCATCGGCACCGAGGTGGTCACCCCGAACCGCCACCGTGGGCTGTTCGACGAGGCGCTGGCATCGCTGAACGGCGGCACCGCCACGCCCGAGATGGAACAGATCATGATGGACGCGATGCTGGAAAGCGACGATCCAAAGCGGATCGTGATGTCCACCTCGACCTTCATGGGTGCGCCGGGCCGGGCTGTGGGGCGCGACGGGCTCTATCCGCAGATCGGCATGCGCGCGGCCGCGCTGTCGCGGCTGTTCCCGTCGGCGCGGACCGAGTTCTTCTTGGCGATGCGCAATCCTGCCACCCTGCTGGCCGAGGTCCTGCCCCAGTTCAGCGGCGGCGGCTACGACGACCTGATGCAGGGCAACCACCCGCTGCAGCTGCGCTGGCGGCTGGCCATCCAGAAGCTGGTCCGATCGGTGCAGGGCCGCCGCCTGGTCCTGTGGTGCCACGAGGATGTGCCGCTCATCTGGCCCGAGGTGGTGCGACTGATCGGCGCATTGCCCGACGGCGTGCCGCTGGCGGGAAACATGCCATACATGTTCGACCTGCTGGGCCCGTCCGGAATGGAGAAGCTGCGCGCCGCGATGGCGGGCCGCGACCAGACCAATGTCGCGCAGCGCCGCCAGATCTATTCCGACGTCCTGGCCGCCCATGCCCTGCCCGAGGTGCTGGAGCAGACCGTCGACCTGCCGGGCTGGACGCAGGAGCTGGTCGATCAGGTGACGGAAAACTATCGCGCCGACGTGGCCGAGATCGCGGTCCTGCCGGGCGTCGAGTTCATCCTGCCCTAGGGCCGCGCGGGCGGCCCCGGGACGGGTGCGTCAGACCATGCCCAGGGCGGCCTTGTACATGTCCAGGATCGCCTCTTCCTCGGCGATGTCATCCTTGTCGCGGCGGCGCAGGGCGATGATCTGCTTCATCACCTTGGTGTCGTATCCGCGCGCCTTGGCCTCGGCCATCACCTCTTTCTGGCGTTCGGCGATGTCCTTCTTTTCGGCCTCAAGCTGCTCGAACTGTTCGATGAACTGGCGCAGCTCGTCCGCGGCCACCCCATAGGCTTGATCGTCCTGCATCGGATTCGTCCCTTCTTGCGCGTTTGCACCGGGTGTTAGGCGGTCTTGTTGCGGGGTGCAATCGCCGCTAGGGGACGGTCGCGAAACCCCGCTTTGCGCAAGGAGACGACCATGACCCTGTTCGACTGGATCATCTGGAGCGGCGCGGCCCTGACCCTGATCGGGCTGGGCGCCCTTGTCTGGTGCATCTGGACCGTCAGCCGCGCCCGCGCGCGGGGCCTGGACGACGCGGCGCTGCGCGAGAAGATGCGCGGCGTGCTGGCCGTGAACATGGGTGCGCTGGCGGCATCGGTCATCGGCCTGATGATGGTCGTGATCGGCATCGTGCTGGCCCGGTGACCCGACGATGAGGGTCCTGATCCAGCGCGTCACCGAAGCCCGCGTCACCGTCGACGCCCAGATCGTGGGGCAGACCGGACCGGGCCTGCTGATCCTGGCCTGCGCGATGCGGGGCGACGACGACGCGACCGTCACGGCGCTGGCCGGGCGCGTCGCACGGCTGCGCATCTTCCGCGACGATCAGGGGCGGATGAACCAGTCGGTGCTGGACACGGGCGGCACGGCGCTGGTCGTCAGCCAGTTCACCTTGGCCGCCGACACCCGCAGCGGCAACCGCCCCGGCTTCTCCTCGGCCGCCGCGCCCGACGATGGCCGGCGCCTGTACGAACGCTTCGCTCAGGCGCTGCGCGACCTGGGGGTCGCCACCGAAACCGGGCGCTTTGGCGCGGACATGCAGGTGGCCTTGGTCAATGACGGCCCGGTGACGATCTGGATGGACAGCGCCGACCGCGCCTGACCATTCAAGGGCCGTGCCTGACGGGGCTTGACTTTCACGTCATTTCCGCCCATCTGACCCCAATCGCCGTCCGCTGCCGCGTGAGCAGCCTTGGGCCCCTGCCCGATGACGCCGACACCCAATCCAGTTTCCCATTCACGCGGGGAGGCAGCAGGCATCCTCGTATCGCGCCTGCACCCCTGCCACCGGCCGCGCCCTGCGCGGGGCCCCTGCCTTTGCGTCCGATACGGGGGACGGAAGGGACGAAAGATCCTGATGGAACAGAACAACACCCGCCGCCGCCCCAACCGTGGCGGCAAGTCCACCCCCGCCCGCCCGCCGATCCAGGCCAACGAAGGCCGCCGCGCCCCCGCCCGCGAACCCGTCATCACCGGTCCCTTCGCGGATATGGGGATCGACCACCGCATCAACGCCAACATCATCGCGATGGGCCTGACCACGCCCACCCCGATCCAGGAACAGGGCATCCCCGCCATCGTGCAGGGCCGCGACGTGCTGGGCCTGGCCCAGACCGGCACCGGCAAGACGGCGGCCTTCGGCCTGCCGATGCTGACCCGCCTGATCAACTATGGCAAGAAGCCCGACCCCAAGACCTGCCGCGCGCTGATCCTGGCACCGACCCGCGAACTGGCCACCCAGATCGCGACGAACATCGACGCCTATGCCGAGGGCACGCCGATCCGGTCGTTCCGCGTCGTGGGCGGCGCCTCGATCAATACCCAGACCGAGCGGCTGTCGCGCGGCGTGGACGTGCTGATCGCCACCCCGGGCCGCCTGATGGACCTGATCGAGCGTCGCGCGATCAGCCTGGAGGCCACCACCTATCTGGTGCTGGACGAGGCCGATCAGATGCTGGACATCGGCTTCATCCACACGCTGCGCAAGATCGCGCGGATGCTGCCCCGTGAACGCCAGACGCTGATGTTCTCGGCCACCATGCCCAAGCTGATGTCGGAACTGTCGGATACCTACCTGACCAACCCGGTCAAGGTCGCCGTCAACCCGCCGGGCCAAGCCGCCAAGAAGATCGAACAGGGTGTCCACTTCGTCAGCCAGGGCGACAAGGCCACCCTTCTGGCCGAATACATGTCCAAGCACACCAACGAGCTGGCCATGGTCTTCGGCCGCACCAAGCACGGCTGCGAAAAGCTGGCCAAGCTGCTGGAAAAGTGGGGCTTTGCCGTCGCTGCGATCCACGGCAACAAGAGCCAGGGCCAACGCGAGCGTGCGCTGGAGGCCTTCCGCAAGGGAGAGACCAAGGTGCTGGTCGCCACCGACGTGGCCGCCCGCGGCTTGGACATCCCCGAGGTCGCGCATGTCTATAACTACGACCTGCCGAACGTCCCCGAGAACTATGTCCACCGCATCGGCCGGACGGCGCGTGCGGGCCGTGACGGTCGCGCCGTGGCCTTCTGCTCGCCCGCCGAACTGGGAGAGCTGCGCGCCATCGAGAAGGCCATGAAGAACGCCATTCCGGTGATCGGCGGCGACGTGCCCTCGGCCGCCGCGGCCGCAGCGGCGGGTCCTGCCGGCGGTGCACAGCGCGG